>RGVZ01000161.1 GCA_010029825.1 bacterium
GCGCCAGCGCGACACCGATGGTGCAGGTTCAGGGACTGCGGAAAGTCTATGGTGACAAGACTGCCATTGATGACGTCACATTTGAGATCGGGCAGGGAGAGATTGTCGGCATCCTCGGCCTGAACGGAGCTGGCAAAAGCACCGTCTTGAAGGTTCTGGGCGCCATGCTGTTGCCGACATCCGGCGAGGCGCGCGTCGGGGGGTTCTCCATCGAGGACGAACCAGACGAAGTCCGCAAGCTGATTGGCTACCTGCCCGATCAGGCTCCCCTCTATGACGAGATGCCGGTGAAGTCCTATCTGGAATATGTCGCGGGGCTGAAAGGCCTCGACGCGAAAACGGCGAGGCTCGCGGCCGAATCCGCGATGGCCAGGACGAACCTCGAAAACGTGGCGTGGAGCCCCCTGGGATCACTTTCGCACGGTTTCCGCCAGCGCGCCGGTATCGCCCAGGCGATTGTCCACAGCCCGAAACTCGTCATCCTCGATGAACCGATCAACGGGCTCGACCCGGTGCAGATCGTTGAGATGCGGGACTTGATCAATTCGCTGCGCGAGAAACACACGGTCATCCTGTCAAGTCACATCCTTTCAGAGATCACGCGCACTTGTGACCGGATCCTCATCATTGACCGCGGTCGGGTCACGGCGCAAGGCAGCGAGCGCGAGTTGCGCGAGAGGATCCATTCCCGCCAGACGGTGATTGTAGAATTGGCCGGGGAATTGGCTGGCAATGACGGCCATTCCATCGCGGAGCTCGTGAAACGGATCGAGGGAATCGCCGGGGTCACGAACGTCAGCGTGCGCGGGCGGCTGATCTCATTGCAAACCCCCGACGAGAACCGCCCCGTCATCGCGCGCACTGTGGTGGAATCCGGTATCGGCCTCGCCGCCTTGACGCGGCAAGATGACGGACTTGAATCGTTGTTCATGAAACTTGTCTCAGGAGCGAACGACCATGCGTAAATCCTGGCTCGTGGCACGTCGAGATCTGATGGCCTTCTTCCACACCTGGATGGGTTGGATTATCGTCGCGGCGGCCCTTTTTATCGACGGCTTGTTGTTCAATGCTTTCGCCGTCGGACAGCAAGCAAAACTGTCGGCCGAGGTTCTGGGGGATTTCTTCTACTTTGCCAGCGGCATATCGATCGTCGCCGGAATCCTTCTGGCGATGCGACTGGTGGCGGAAGAAAAACAAAACGGCACGATCACGCTGCTTTACACAAGCCCCCTGACCGAGCGACAACTCGTATACGGAAAATTCGTCTCCGCTCTGCTTTTTTCCCTGGTTTTGCATATCGTATCGCTGTACCTGCCAGCCCTCATCATGATGAAGGGCAAGATCTCGATGGGGCATCTCGCGGCAGGTTACCTGAACCTGGTCCTGATCGGGGGGGCCGCGATCAGTATCACGCTGTTCGCGTCGGCAATGGCGCCGAACCAGCTGACCGCGGCCGTGGTTGGCACGATGATCACCGTCACCATGCTGGTCCTCTGGATTGTCGCTGATATCGCGAGCCCGCCGTTCAAGGAAATCTTCTCGCACCTGGCCTTGCACAACCGGCACTTCAATTCCTTCGCCAAGGGTATCGTGAAGTTGAGTGATGTCGTCTATTACCTGAGTGTCATGGTCTTCTTCCTCGAGTGCACGGTTCGCGTTGTGGAGTCACGGAGGTGGCAAGGATGAACCCGCAAATCATCACTTCGTTTTTCGTGGCGGGGATGATTTCCTTGTTCTCCGCGGAGCGTTATTTCGACGCGACCGGAACCGCGACCGCGCTGCGCGTGTCGGGTGCCATCCTGATGGCAGGCGCCTTGGCGCTACACATCTGGCGTTGGCGATCCTTCACCAGGACCGGGAAATTCAGGGCAGCCGCCTGTGAAACCTGGATGGCTGGATGGAAATTCGCGGTGTTGTTCGCGACCATCGTCTGGTTCGCGTGGAACCACGTCACCGCCGATGGCTCTGGCCCGACGGCGACGGCCCGGATTCTCCTTGGCCTTTGGGCCGTGCCCCTGATGACGGCAATCATCGCGGGGGCAGGCATTGAATGGACCGCCAGCCAGGGCCAAAGCCTCGTCCATGGCGAACCGGATCCGGCTCGCATCGCGCGCGCTGGACAGGCGTGGATCGCCACGGGACTGCTGCTGTGCGCGCTGGTCGCGATCAACTACTCCGTCGTGCGCCGCGATATCAGCCGGGACTGGAGTTACCTGAAGACCACCGAGCCCGGCGAAGCGACCGTCAACATCGCGCGGAACAGCAAGCAGCCCGTGACCATCGCCATCTTTTATCCGCGTGACAACGAAGTCCTGCCCTGGGTGGAGCAGTACGCGACCAAACTGACGCAGGCTGCCGCCGACAAGATCACCCTCCGCGTCATCGACAAGGACGCTGATCCTTTGGCCGCAAGCCATTTCAAGACAAGCCGCAACGGAGTTGTCGTCCTTGAGTCGGGAGCGCGCCAGGAACGGATGGACCTTGGGCCAACCCTCACCGCGGCGCGTCCGCTGCTGAAGAAACTCGATAGCGAGTTCCAGCGACTCCTGATGATCCTGACCTCGAAACCGAAGAACGCGTACGTCATGCGCGGACACGGGGAACTCTCGCCGAATTCCGGCGAGAAATCCTCTCCATTGGAGTCATCAAAACTCCTGGAGGCATTCCTTCGCGACCAGAACTGGAACATCAAGACATTCGGTGTCGCCGAGGGCAGCGCGAGTCGCGTGCCGGATGACGCGACTGCCGTGATCGTCCTTGGACCCCGGAACCCGGTCATCAAAGAAGAAGTGGCGGCCTTGAGGGAGTTCACGGCTCGTGGCGGTGCCCTGCTCCTGGCCCTCGACCCCGGCAAACCCCAGGAACAGCTGGAGGCGTGGCTCGAGAGCACCGGTGTCAGATACGAGGGGCGTCCCGTCGCGAATGAGAGAAACCACGTTTCGGCCACGCGCTCACCCGTTGACACCTGGTTCCTGTTCACGACATCTTTCGCGAATCACGACTCCATCAAGACGCTGTCCCGGAATGACGACAAAGTGGCCGTACTGGCTTTTGAGGCAGGATCATTCACCACCGGAATTGACGCGGGCAGCTCAAGCGATTGGCATGTTTCCGAAACAGTCCGGTCGCTCGCCGATTCGTTCGTCGATTTGAACCGGAATTACAAGTTCGACGAGAAAACGGAAAAACGCGGCGCGACGCCCCTTGGTCTGGCCATGACCCTGAACTCAACGGCGAGCGCAACGCCGAATGCGGGAGCGACGTCAGGGACAACTTCGGGAACAACTTCGGGGACGACCGAAACGCGTGTCGTGCTGTTCGGCGACTCGGCCGCTTTCTCGGACGCGCTGATCCGCAATCCGGGCAACCTTGCCTTCGTAGCGGACTCCATGAACTGGCTGGCTGGAGAACAAGCCTTCTCGGGCAAGCAAGGCGAAGACGAAGACGTGAGGATACGCCAAACCGGCAAGCAGGATCTTGTCTGGTTTTATGGCTCCATTCTGGTCGTGCCTTTGACGGTACTTTTCGCGGGCGGCCTGACCATCCGCGCCGGCAAACGGAGAAACAGGAAATGATGGGAAGAACAAAGTCGGATATCGGGCTTTACAGCATTTTGCTGATGGCCAGCCTGGCCCTGGCATGGTGGGCCAGCATACCGAGGAACGCGGCAGACGCAGGTGAAGTCCGCGTCGCGTCGTTCAACCCGGCCAAGGTCGTCGAAATCAACTGGCAAGGCGGCAACAGCTCGATGAGCGCGCACCGACGCGCGTCAGACGGGCGTTTCTGGATCGCGGCGGAAAAGGATCAGTTTCTGGCGGGGCAGAGGTTTGATGACGCCCTGAAGTCTTTTGACCCTCTTTACGCGAAGCGCGTCATTGCCACCACGGACGCGTTGAATGACGATCAATTGAAGGTATACGGACTGAAACCGGCCCTCGGGAAGTTAACGGTCACGTTTGCCGACAAGACAACCTGGACTCTCGAGGCAGGAAGCCCCGGGTTCGGCACCACGGATCGTTACGCGATCAGCCCGGACGGGAAAAAGGTCATCCTGATCGACGGCGAGGCGATTTCCGGATTTGAAAACCCGGTCGCGCGCTTTTTCGACCGGATCCTCTTGTCGAGGAAATCGGACGACGCGGATGGCGCGGAACTCGAGAAAGGCAACCAGCGCAAGCGTTTCAATCGCGCGACTGGAGGCGCGAAGCCCTCCCAGGACGGACTGGTCTTTGAGGGGCCTTTCAACGAGTGGCTCGAGAAATTCGAGCGCCTGCGCGCGATACGATACGCTGATCCAGCCACCGAGGAAAAACTCGCGACCCGGGAACCAGAACTGGTCCTCAAATTACTGGATGGTGAGAAGGTGTCCGAGGAGTTCGCGCTCAAGAAAATTTCCGGACCGACGTCGGTATCCGACCCGGGTCAAGTTACATGGTGGGTCTTTTCATCCAAGGTGAAAGCCCATCTTGAGATCAGCGCGAATCGCGCGGAACCTGTCGTGAAAGACGCCGAAAGCCTGCTTTAAGTTGTGCTTGATGGCACCGGCGCTGGTTGTTTCACGGACACCGGACGATGTTCGCGGCAATCCTTGACGCGACAATGTCCCCCAGTGTCTGGCTCCGGAAGTTGCGGACCTCAACGAAGTTCTCACCGACATAGGCGTTGCCGGGCAATCCCGCGACAGCGCGGATGTGGGCTCGCAATCCTTCCATCTGGTCCCAACCAGACCGGTATCTGCGGTCGGTGTCATCGTCGAAATCACCTGCGCCATTGCGGTCCTTTGCCGGGGCCGAGAAAAACAGCAACTTCTTGAACGGAGCCATCCTCAAGTATGGATCAAGAGAGGCAAAACTCCCGCTCCGGTGATCCTGACGGCCACTTCCGTCGTGACTCAAGGAATCCGTAATCAGGACAACGATCGGGATGAAAGGTTGCGGTTGCGTCGCCAGGATCCTGAACGCCTCGCGCACGGCCATGATCCCGCCCTCCGGCGTGTCTGACCCCCCGCTGTTGACCTTGGCAAACCAGGAATTGACCGTCTGCTGAAGGAATTGTTGATCACATCCTCGTACCCAATGATGAAATAGTTAAGCGACGTAATTGGCCGCCCAAAACCGGGGACGATTTTCGACTGGAGTTGCTGGGTGAAGTAAGAGAGTCCCTCACGCACACCGCGCAGCTCATTGGACATCGATCCGCTCTTGTCCACCGCGATAACAATGTGAACCGGTGGAATATTGGGGACGCATGTGTGCGGCGTGGGTGCGGGAGTCGGCAAAAATGTCGGCTGGGGGGAACCAGTTGGCACCGGAGTCGGCGAAATCGTTGGATCCTCGGTCGGCCACGGCGAGGGCGTTGGCAGCGCGTCAGCAGCGGGGCGATACGATCCCTCTGCCGAGAACTTGGTTGTGCGGCAGGAGGATATGATGGTGGCCACACCAAGGGACGCAAGGAATGTCGTGGCAGAAAGAGATGCCCTCAACCGCCAGCGGAATAACGGATTCATGGAAATCTCCCGGATCGTTTGACTGAAACAAACCAAGTGTCGTTTCGGCACGTATGTGAAAAAATCAAGCACCTCCCGGCCAAACACCCGTATTCATGATGTTTTCAGGCAAGTTGTTGAATGGGCTTCAGTTTTCGCGGCGAGCTTCCGAATCTTCATTGTCCGTTTTGGAGGTTTGGCATGCGAGTCGAATCGTCCCGGGTTCATGGACCCATCCTGCGGGTTCATTTGTTTCAAACCATGATCTGCGCCGGGCTCCTCTCTGGCATCGCGGCCTGCAAGAGCGGGCAGGACTCTTCCGTCAAGACACTGGACGCGGTCGCCTCTGGCGGAATCACGAATCTATACCAGTGCGGCGGCACCAATCAGGCCCGCATCACGAAAGAGAAAATCATCTTCGATGCGAATTCCAGCCTGGCGGGTGAGAGTGAGGGGACAAAGGCACCGTTACGGCAGGCCGTCACTGACTACTTCACCGCGATCGACCCTTCGATGCAGGAGCTCTTCCTGAAGCTCGGTGGCCAGGTTCTCATTACCGACGAGGAGCGCGTCGCCGATTTTTGCCGTGCCGCGCGTCAACGCACAGCCGCCGGCAACAATACTGGTGATACGGTGCACGGGTGCTTTCTGTTCGTCGACGATCCGACCGGACAGAAGTCCAGCATCTTCACGATCGTGCATGCGGCATCCCCAGAACGGATCCGTTACTTCGGCCCCCAAATCTTCGGGTACCTTTATGCCCAATTCTACTCCCGGCTCGGCGTCTCGAAACGTCAGGGAGCCAGCTTTAGCGTAAACAAAACTGAGAGCATGGAATTCATCAGCTACAAGGAACAGGTCACTGACGCGTTCCTGAAGGACATGCTGGCATCCAGCAAATACAACTTGAACAACTTGAGCCCGATTCTGGGTACAAACGCCGACGCGGAGCTGAGGTCGTTCAATGGCGAATCCAGGTTGATGGACGCGCTTACCATGCGCAAGGCGGGTGATTCAGCCGTGCCCTCCGCGGCAGAAAAAGAACGGCGTCGTGCCCAGGTCCGCGACTACTTTTTCGCTCACGCGTTCCAGTCAATGAACTGTAACGCGGACTCCCTGGAAGTCGCGCGCCGGGAATTCCCGAAATCGCTGGAGGCCTACAGGCAAGTCAACATGGCTCTCCTCGCGATTTCCGCGGAGCTCTCGGGCATCGCCGCAAGCGCGCCCACCACGAACGACCGGTTTGGCTTGGCGACTGCGCCAGGATCGACTGGAAAGTCCTTGGTCTCGGGCAAGCTGACCGCTAAGGCCGGCGGGCTCGACTTGATGAGCATTTTTGCCATGGTGATGCCTTTGCTCAGCCAGCTTGGGCTTCCTGGCGGCTCAGGTGGCCGGGGAGGTCCCGGAGATTTGGGCGGTATCGGCAACCTGTTCATCAGTCTACTTGCCAACAACAGGAATCCTGGCAACAGTTTTCCGGGCAGACAGCATAGCACCAGGGGGCTTTTGACTCCGAACCAATTGTCCAGCTACGGCAACGGCAAGTTGGGCACGCTTCACACCGAACTAACTTCAGCTGGAACTACCAGCAGCAACTGTGGGGCTAACGCCTGCGACGGCGGCTCGTGTTCCGGCGGGGAATGCTCCAGCTCGACCATCACGGCTGGCGGATTGTCCGAAGCAATAGATGGACCGGGCGCCGGATCCGTGGATGTGGTCACAACTTGATTCGGGGCCACCTCGCTCGGGGATTCTTGACTCGGGGGCTGAAGGACGGTTCCGTCGTTGTGACCGTCCCGCCTCGATCCGGACCAATCCAATCTGGCGCCAGAACCTCGAAAAATCCCATAATTTCATTATGTTATATTTAATTATATTATAATTATAATTGTCTTTACTTTTTAATAAAAACTGATATTTTCCCGGCGCTTGTAAATAAACCCGTATCCAACGGAGTCAGCATGCGCCGCTTCAAGAGTAACCTGCTTACTGTGACAGCAATCGCAATTGCCGCAAGCCTTGGCGGTTGTGGGAGCCACCTGGGAGACCGCGATAGCGGAGCCCGCCTCGCCGCAGACGGCGTCTCGTTCGACCCCGTACCAACCGACGTCAACATCGACTGCAACTACCATATCCTTCAAGGCACCCAGCGTTTCCGCGGTACCTACTTCGTCATCCCGAAAGTCAACATCGCAAGAGACCGCGAGAACAAAGTGGCGATCAAAATGCTGCCACTTGCCAACGGCAACATCGCGTTCGACTTCGCCCTGAACTTCCAGCGCGGTACCGAAGCGCGCGAAACCAAGGCGGGCCTCCCCGACGCTGAACGTTACGCCAACACCTGCAACTTTGAAAAACTGCGCGGTAACATCAACAAGCATTACGAAGAACTGAAGCAGCCTGAAAACAAAGTCTGGTCGCTGTCGCCACTGCCGATCACCAATATCGAAGTCCGCATCGACGGGATTGGCAAGCCCGTGCTGATGTCACCACCCGACACCAACATCACGACGTGGCTCGGCGAGACCATGAGCGGCTCAATTGAACTCAGCAAGGAAGACGCGGATCGCCTCCTCGCCAAAGTCAGCCGTGGCCTCGGAATCCAGCTGCAGACGTCCTTCAAGTTCGAGGCCCGTGAAACGCGCGAATTTGGCTCTATGGCATTCAACGGCGCGAACGTCGCCAAGGCGCTCGAGTCGGAACTTGCTTACAACGGCCCGGTGGCAACCGCGGTTGTCCTCGAGGCAGACCTCAAGACGAAACTCGCAGACGCTCTCCAGACTTCGAGCGCGGAAGGGTACATCGAATCTGATTCTGACAAACTTTCCTCCGCAGCCGAGTCGATCATCAAGATGATGGTCGAGAAAGCGCCAGTTGCGCCGCGAACGCCTTGATCGCCTCGAGCGCGAAGCAGACAGAAGAGAAAGCGCCGAGGAACAGCGCGACCCGGCCAATCGACAGTCCGACGCCGCCCGCAGCATCCGTGACCGCCTGATCCGCGACATCTCCCCGCGTTACTTCGTCGGCGATGCCGGCGCCACGCAGGGTGAAGCAAGATCAACAAGTCGCAGCAAGGGCCTGCGCCTCTCGCCAATCGCCTTCAAGGCATCCGCGGTTCTGCAATACCTGCGAAACCAGACGAACACGAAAGTCCAGTACCGGATGATGGGTAAACTGGTTTCGGAAACTGCCGCGACGCGCTCGCGGATGATCACCGCGCGCGTCGGCGCCAGTGACGAGTCAACGGTCGAGGTCGACTCCAACGAGGCCGCACGCTCGCTGACACAAAACCTGGACACTGGAAAAACCCTCAAGTTGATGGTCGCTGGTCGCAAACTGTTCGCGCCAGTCACCCGGCCGCGTGACGCCAGCTACCTTTCCAAGTCCGCGCTCCTCGAGATTTCGCAGCGCGACGGTGTCAGCCTTGATTTCCCGCAACTCGTCGAGTGGGGCAGGAAGATCTATGAGTATACCCCGAACGAGATGACGGGGCCCCGCGCGTATGTTTACGATTCCGCATGGAATATCTTCAACCGGGGCTTTTATGTGTGGGGCCGGGTAGACCATGATATCAGCGAAAGTCTGGTCCGTGATGAATCGACAGACCTCATCGACCCGACCATGCTGCGCCTCAACTTCAGCCGCGTCGGACGCCCGTTTACCCTGCGTAACCTCTATGAAATGGCAAGCAACCAAGAAGACAGCGACCCATTCACTGTGAAGAGCGACGACGACGGTTCTTTGACCATCACAGCCAAATCGAAGC
>RGVZ01000162.1 GCA_010029825.1 bacterium
TGACGCATCGAAACCATGGTGTCGCCAAGGAATTCGATGCGAACCGGGTGGTCCTCGTTCGGGGGATACATGTCGACAATGGCGCCACGCGAAGCGTAGGTGCCCTCTTCCTCGACTGAGTTCGCTTTGCGATAACCGAGGTCCTCGAGCCGGGCGAAGAGCTCATCCTGGTCGATTTCCTCGTTGACCTTGAGCGTGATGGTGGCTTCGGCGAATTCCGCCGGCGACAAGGTCGACTGTCCGAGGGCCTGCGCGGTGGTGACGATGATGGACGGGATCCCGGGGCGTGCCAGCAAGTCGAGAGCGTACACACGCTGCCGCCGTGACAAGGAAGGGTTGATGTACCGGTCGGAACCCCAACCGGCGAAATAAGGCAGAATCGCCGCCCTCAGAATTGCGGGTCCTGCCGGGGTCGCAGTGGAAACGACTTCGTGGTTCAGGGCGGAAACGGCCTGGTCCACAAATTGGGACCACTGGGAGACATCTTTCGACTCAGGGAGGACGACGACCAGGCGGCGATGTCCAGGCCGCCGGGCGATCAGTCCAAGCAAGGCTAGCTGGATGAGGCTGTCAGAAGCCCCCGTGACCTGGACGCGCGGAATTTGGCCCGTTGCTGCCGCAAGGCCCTTCTCGACTTCTGTCAGGAACGATCGCAGCCCGAAAACAGCGGTCAAACGTAATTTCCCTTTTTGATCTTCTCGACAATGATCTTCTCCGCGATCTGGGGGTCACGGGGATCGACCGAATAGAAGGCCTGCTGTTCACAGCGGCGCTTGTTCGCAATCAGCCAATGGAGGATCTCAGCCAGACCCTTGTTCTTCCTGTCCTTGAAGAACGGGTCATTGTTCAGGGCGTCGCGCGCCTTTTTCAAGGCTCGCAGTTCCTGGGCGTCTTTCTCGTTCACTGGATAGTCGTTCAAGTCATACTTCTTGATGTCCTCCGGCAGGACGCCGAGGAATCGAACGTCCGGCGCGGAGAAGTCTGAATTCCGGATGAGCGAGGCGGCGGATCCAGCTTTCAAGGTCCGGAAAATGTTTTGCATTGTGTAGGCGTCAAGGTCTCCGAAGAAGTAGATGGGGACCTTGAGCTGGTCCTGGATTCTCTTGACCCAGCCACGCACGGCGTTTGACGGTACGCCCTGGGCACCCACGACGATCGAGTTGTGGCGCTTGACGAAACCGTTGGCCACCAATGTGTTGGCAGTGCCTTCGGATTCGACGACCAGGCAGAAGTCGATCTTCTTCTTCGCCTTCAGGGTCAGGTTTTGCGGACGGTTTTTCGGTTGGAAGGGCGACGTTCCCAGTTGGGAAAGGTCAATGACTGCTTCGGTGCCGTCCGGCATGCGTTCAGTAACGACGAGGTGCTGGCTGTAGGTCTGGCCGCCGCGGTCGTTGGCAAAGCAGTTCATTTCCTCGCGATAGCACTCGAGCATCTCGCAGATGAAGTCGACCACGGAGTCCGATTCATCCTGGTCCCCGAAGTCCAGTGGTTTCATGATCTTGTTGTGTTTCACTTCACCTTTGCTGATGTAGTAAAGCTCGCGCTTGGTGTTGACGTTGCCGGTCTCGATGTTGCGCAGCAGGATCTCCAGCATGAAGATCGCGCGTGACATCTTCTTTACGGAACTGACGTTCAACTCTGTCGCGACCCTTTTCGATCCCGGCGTCAGGAATCCCACCTTGTTGTTGTAGATGGCATTGTCGAGGGCGCATTTTGTGGCCGTCAGGCGCGGGCGTTTGCCCCCCTCGAGGTCCTTCAACATCTTCTCGCAGAGCTCGAGGCTGTGCTCGATGATGACTTTGTCTTCTTTGCTTTTCCGGTGGGGGTTGCCGCCGGTTGTACGTGTCGCCATGGGGGATGACTCCTTTTTCGCCGAGGGCTATTTTTTGGCCGTTTTCTTGACCGGCTTGGCTGGTTTCCTGGTCCTGTTTTCCACGACGGCGACGTCACCGTCCGTTTCTTCGGAAGAGAGGATTCCTCGGCTTCGCCTCGGAATGACGGAGCTGCCCCGGGTGACGGAGTTGCCACGGGTGACGGAGTTGCCACGGGTGACGGATTTCCCTTCAGCAACAGTGCTCACGTCGGCTACGGCGTCATTGGGCGTACCTTCCACGTCCTCGGACTCGACGCGCTTTTCGGCCTCGCGGGCTTCAAGTGCCTGGTCCTCGTCACGGAACATCTTGATGCGCTGGTGCTTGGCGTCGAGTTCCTCGCTTTTTTCCTTTGCGGCCTTGAGGGCTTTTTCACTCTCGATGGCATCGCGACCCAGCAATTTACGCAGGCCGTCGGTGGCCTTTTCGCGGCGCTTTTCGTCGGCTTTCGTCAGGCGCACCAGGCCATCAATCAGGATGGGGCCAAACTGCTCGATGTGGGCGATCTTTTCCTCATGCTGGTTGGCACGACTTTCCCGGTTGATGTGACGGGAAAGTTTTTGTCCCGCCTGCATCAGCGCGCGGCGGATTTCCTCGACCAGTTCATCGGAGGCGTCGATGGTTTCCTTCGACGCGTTTTTGAACTTGATGAATGGCGATACGATGCTGACGGCCACAATGTACGGGCCTTGAGGTAGCGCGTCGCGCGGTTGCTTCAGGCCATAGGAACGCCAGTTCACGGTGGTGATGGCTTTCACGATGGCGCATGCCGCCTTGTCAAACTGCAGTGGTACACGGTTCGCGAACCGCAGGACCTGGACCGGCTCATCGTGATCCTCGCCCCTCCGTTCCTTGAGGCGCGCGACGGCGACTTCCACCTGAACTGGCTTGAAGTCACAGATGGTTGGCTTGCGGCTGACCACCGAGAAGAAGTCAACGTCACCGAGGCGTTGGATGCTGAGCGAAAGCGCTTCCTCGCCGATGGACATGACCGACTGGGTCGAGGGTGGCATGAGCTTCGCGTTTTGGATCGCCGTGTAAACCGTTGTCAGGTCTTTCTCATTGAGCGTGTCCACGCCCTTGTCGAGAAAAGACTTTTGCAGTTTTTGCGCAGTCCATACCTCAATGATTGCCTTGTCGTTCAGGCGGGAGAAACCTTGCTTGAGCCAGTTGCTCATTTTGACTTTACCGAACAGACGCGCGTGCGAGATGAAGTCGCCGAGTTTCATCGTGTGAGGGTGCGGTTCCGTGGCCTCCGGAACTTCGGGGACGTCATTGGAGACACGTTCAACCCTTGTCGTTCCCGCGTCCGGCAGTGTGTACGTGATGGACATGTGCGGGTTTACGAGAACGTTGCCGCGCAAGTAGTTGACGAGACCGGCCTCGCCGTTGAGCTGGATGCGACCATCTATCAGAAATTCAACGGATGTTCCGTGCGGGCGGTCCCAGTCGATAGAGTCTTTTTCGCGAATAATGCCTTTGTTGTTTTTGATGTCGACTTCGACAAGGCACTTGACGGCTTTCTTCTGCCCTTTGGTTTTGGTGATGACTGTGACGCCCTTGGCGGTTGTCTGAAGGGCCCAGGTCGTCGCCGCCGAGATTCCGATCCCCTGTTGTCCCCGTGAGCACCGCCCGCGGCCGAACTTTGACGAGGCGAGGTACTCGCCGAAGACCTTTGAAATGTCGCTTTGGTCGATGCCTGGACCGTTATCCTCGACGCGAATCCGGATCCGGTCCGTATTTTTCATGTGACCATTGCCAACCTTTTCAATGACGACATTGATATCGGGGGCGATGTGATGGTCCTCACAAGCATCCAGGGCGTTGTCCAGGGCCTCCTTGACCGTGGTCAGTACGGCCTTGGTCGGGGACGAAAAGCCGACCTGCTGGAGGTTCTTCGAAAAGTACTCAGCCGTGCTGCTGGTTGTGATCTGACGCGGTGCCTTGGCCATCGAATTCCTCGTGCTCTCGTAAAATGCTTCCGACCCGGTACACTGGATGGGCGGCATCTTTCGATGACGCGAATCTTCCACGACCGGGGGACGGGAGGCTATCAAACCATGTTGGACCAAAAAACGACTAATCTTGAAACGGATTTCACCCGTCACGCAAGGATAGCCTACCCGATTATTTGCGGAGCCATGTACCCGTGCAGCAATCCGGAGCTGGTCGCGGCGGCTTCAGAAGCTGGTGGAATCGGCATTATCCAACCGTTATCATTGACCTTTGTCCACAAGTACGATTTCCGTCAAGGAATCCGCTATATCCGCAGCCTGACCTCGAAGCCCATCGGGTTCAACCTGATCGTCGAGAAATCGGTCAAGCGTTATGAGGATCAAATGAAGGCGTGGCTGGATATCGCGGTCGAGGAAGGTGTGCGTTTTTTCATCACGGCCCTCGGTAACCCTAACTGGGTTGTGGAGCGGGTCAGGCCGGTCGGTGGGATCGTCTATCACGATGTCGTGAACCGTCGTTGGGCGGAGAAGGCATTGGAGAGCGACGTGGACGGCCTCATATGTGTGAACAACCGGGCTGGTGGACACCTTGGTTCTGAATCCCCGGAACAATTGGTCGAGGCGCTGCGCGGGTTCGGAAAGCCACTGGTTTGCGCCGGCGGCATCGGTGAAGAGAAGGATTTCCTACGGGCGCTGCAGATGGGTTACGCAGGGGTCCAGATGGGGACGCGTTTTATCGCGACCACCGAGTGCAAGACCCATCCGGATTACAAGGCGGCCATTTTGAAGGCGACCTCGGCGGATATCGTGGCGACCGAGAAGATCAGCGGCGTGCCGGTATCGGTGATCAGAACGCCTTATATCGACCGGCTGGGGCTGAAAGCGGGGCCAATTGCCCGGATGCTGCTGAAGAACGCCCGGACGAAGCACTGGATGCGGACATTTTATACAATGAACTCATTGTGGTCCCTGAAGCAGACCCTGCAAAAGGGGTCTGCCTACAAGGACTTCTGGCAGGCCGGTAAAAGCGTCGATGGCATCGAGAAAGTTGAGTCCGCAGGGGACATCATCCGACGGTTCGCCGCGTTTGCGGGGGGGAGAGAGGATTCTTCCTCTTCGCTGCGCTCAGAGTCAGAATGACGGGGGTCAGAGTGACGGGGCGTCGTGGCTGGTCTCGGTCAGTTGGCCGTCAATGGCCCAGCGCTGGTCGAACACGAAACAGCTGCCCCTCCAGCGTGACCGGTCATCCCCCGTTGTCTTGTGGTGATCGAGGTACTTGATGATTCCGCCCTCGATCTGGAACACGTTCTTGTAACCCTTCTCATTCGCCCAGGGAACCGCCTTCTCGCAGCGGATTCCGCCCGTGCAGAAGAAGACATAAGTGCGGTCCTTCTCCTGGCCGAAACGGTTCTGGAAGGCGTCCGGGAAATCCTTGAACTTCTTGATGCCGAGGTCCACAGCCCCATCGAAGTGGCCGTACTGGTATTCGTAATCATTGCGCGTATCGACCACGACCACCTCTTCCCCGCGTTCCGCCATCAGCCGGTCGAATTCGGCCGGGGTTAACCGGGGAGCCGAGAGGATGGCGTCAATGCCGGGGTCGTCCTCGCCGGCGAAAGTTACGATGGCCTTTTTCACTTTAACTTCGAGCCACTTGTAGGGAAGACTCTCGCCCGTGGTCCACTTTGGTTCGAGTCCTGCAAGGCCCGGATCGATGGTACCGAGGGCGGCGATGAAGTCGGCAATGACTTCCTCGCAAGGACCCGCCAGACCAGCATTGATCCCCTCGTGGCCCAACAGGACTGTCCCGACGAGACCGTGGTTGGCGGCATGGGATTCGATGGCCGATTTCAGGGCTTGTGGGTTTTCGAGGCGGACGAACCGGTAAAAGTTGGCGATGGCAAACATCTGATCAACCCCTTGGAAAGCAGGAGCCTCATAGCGTAGTTGCGTCAATAGTTCCAGTTCGTTATGAATGGTCGTGGTCGCCTGTTTCATGTCTGTGGCAGTTAGCTAATCAATTCGAGCCGTTGCAGGAGTTCCCAGTGAGTCTTTCGATTTTCCAAACCGTGGGCGTTTACTACCTCTTCAAGTGGATGCACTTCATTTTCGGCATCATCTGGATCGGTCACCTTTACTACTTCAACTTTACCCAGATGCCATCGTTCGCGGAGATGGACGGGGCGACCAAATCCAATAACATCCAGAAACTGGTTCCCCGCGCTCTTTGGTGGTTCCGTTGGGGAGCCATGTTCACGTTCATCACGGGCCTCGTGATGCTCCTGATGTGGGGCAATATGAACGGACACGGCGTTTACAAGACCTCCTGGGGTATCAACATCCTCACGGGATCCGCCCTCGGGACCCTCATGTTCCTGAACGTCTGGTTGGTGATCTGGCCTGCCCAGCAGATTGTCATCGCATCGGCGACGGCTGTGGCCCAAGGCCAGCCGGCCCTGCCGGAAGCCGCGGCGGCTGGCGCGCGCGCGATGTTGGCCTCGCGTACCAACACTTTGTTCTCCATTCCCATGCTGTTTTTCATGGGCGCGGCGTCGCACTTGCCGCTCCAGGTCGGTCCGGAATCGAATTTCGGCCTGCTGTTCCTGGTCTTGGCCGTTGTGCTCGGCGCCATTGAATGGAATGCGGTGAAGGGGTCGAAACTTGGTCCTTTGGCCTCGGTCAAGGGGGTGATCCACGCTGGCCTCGGTCTGGCTGTGGCCATGTACCTTCTGGTTGAGGTTCTCGTGCGTGTTTGATCGCCGCTTTTTGATTTTTACGATGTTCGTCGCGACAGTCGGCCTCTGTGCCGGCTGTCGCTGTTCTCCTTCGACGCCAGCTACCGGCGTCACCGCGGGCGCGGAGGACCCGAAAGCCGCCCTGATCAAACGGGGCAAAACGGTCTACGCCGGCAACTGCATCGCGTGCCACAACCCGGATCCGAAACTCGCAGGGTCCGTGGGACCGGACATATATGGTAGTTCTCTGGAGTTGCTGCGCGCGAGATTGCTCAAGGGCGGCTACCCCGAGGGTTATCAGCCCAAGCGCCCCGGCGCGGGAATGCCTCTTTTCCCCCACCTCGAGCCCGAAATCGATGCCTTGCACGCGTATTTGAACGCGGCACCATGACAACGTAATCTCTTTTTCGTCAATTAAAACGGTAATTTGCAATCATCTCTTGGTTTGCGAGATTTGACGCTAAAGACCGGACAACGAATTTCCGTTGTTCCATCGAATTCGGGTAACTAATTTCGGAGATCAATCGATGAGACCGATGAACCGCATCAGCCGGTTGTCCGGCGTCACGGCCCTGACCGCCGCATTGATTTTAACTTTTGCGTGTTCCCGGAAGCATTCCGCGAACAGCAAGGCCATCCTTCTTTCCGACAAGGCCGTATCGTTGCTGCCAGGAAGATTGCTGGCAAGTCCGTCCAGTGACCCGGCCTATGAGAATTCGATTCGCATGATGATGCTGCCGGTCTCTTGCAAGACCGGAGGCGAGATCCGCAAACTCGAGGAATTATCCGCTGCTGACCCGGAAGTGATTCGCCGGAATGGCCGGAATATTGTCGGCCAGGACGGCAAGGCGATCGCCGGCGCGGAGTCGTGCAAAGTGCTCGGAAATTTCGCCGTGCATCCGTGGTCGTACTCGCGGCTGTTTGAAGCCAATCCCCGTTCACGGGAAGAATTCGCGAATCAGCAGTGGGTTTGGCTGGCACTCCGTGGCAGGACAACTGACTCGAACAAGACTTTTACCAGGGGTTTTGAGCGCTGGATGGCAGAGGGGGGTATTTACCGTAGCATGCCTGTTTTCGTGACGCAGACTCGTATGGCGAGTCTGGATGCCATCTACAATCCGTGCGTCGCTCAAACGAGCAACCTTGTCCGGTTCGACAAGAGGGAAAACTTCCGCTGCATCGACGGGGATTATGCCCCGGCGTTTGATAAGCTCGGAAATTCTCTTTCCTGGATGATTGAACAGTCGGCGGTTGAACTTCTTAGCGCCATCCGGGCGGGACAATTTTCCGCGTTCGACACAACAGGCGTTGAGAATGCCCTGATCATCGATCCTCAGGCTCTCAAATCGGCCTTGAGTCCGAAATTCGCCTTGGATGGAGCTGGATCAGACAAGACTTCGAAGATGGAAACAGCCAAGGCCGGTGGATTGATCTCGGGACTTGTCGACTTGATCATCGTAAGGAACAGGAACAAATACACTTACGGCGGATCCGGTAATTCACGATTCAACAGTTACAACAATGGTCCCTTGCAGATGGCGGGTTACGGAGGATTCGGTACTCCAAGTAGCCCCGTTGCCGGCAAGAGAAACGGACGATACTACGTGAATCGACCGCAAACTTCGATGAGCGCGAGACCCCCGTCGGCCCGCGATGTACTCATTCCGGACGATGCGCAATTGATCCAGTATCCTGGGGAGAATCACGCCTACTACAGGACTAATGCGACACAGGATTGGAAGGACTCGATGTACGCACTGTATGGTGATGAGTACGCCGGGACTGCAAAGTTAGTAGGGACGAACGGTGAGATCCTTTACGTGGATCGATTCAAGGATGGCCGGAACGACTGGTACAAGGAAGTAGATGGCAAGTTGATCGCTACCCACAGCACCGTTGGAACGACTAATGTCACAGATCGATCCGACCTGCAGCGTGATCAAACGATCAATGGCGTAAAGTACAAAGTCATCGACAACACGAAATTCAATCAAGCCCAGTTTGTTTATCACAATGAGAAGAATCCTGAGCTGAGTTTTTACGTGGACCGGCAGGCTGATGGAACTTACAGGGGATACCATCGTGACGGTTCAGCAATGGGGGAGGTCGGCGGCCGCTTTAAGACGAGCGAGGAACACCAGCGGGAAATTTTAGAAAGGGTCCGGCAACAAATCTCGTCTCGTTCGGAGGCTCCAACTGACTCAAAACCAAAAGGTGGTTTTTATGATCAACAGCCCCAACAGCCGCCCAACGCTTCAGGGTCAATTTACGATCAGCCTGATTATAGCTCTGGCACGAGTCTCCTCCCCGGTGGCAGTCCGTTTGCCGGAGGCAGTATGTCCAAGAGTTACCCCTCGAAAATTCAAGAGAAAGTCCAATCAGGGCGCGTTTTGTGAGGAGCAGACGCGTCCTTGTTGTTTGAAGTACGTCGCTGGCCGCCGGGAGTTGTGTGGATGGAGAGGTCCTCGTGCGTGTTTGATCGTCGTTTCTTGATGGTCGCGATTATCGTTTGCGCTGCGCAGAGCAGATTTTTCCAGCTCAATACGAAGAATCATCGCCCGCAGGGCGCTGATATCTTGTGGCAAGCTT
>RGVZ01000163.1 GCA_010029825.1 bacterium
TTTCGACCTTGAGATGCGGGATTTTCACCTCCACGCCGCCGAAACGGTCCTCGCGACGCACGGAATGAAACTGCCCCCTCCACGCACGGCCATCGAGACCGGCAGGATCATCATCACCCAGAGCCAGTCGCTGCGCGTTTCGACCATCGACAGCATCTTCCACGAGTGGGTTTCGAAGTTTCCTGCGGAAACAGGCCTTGGCGGCACCGACGGCGCGCCACTCGCCCTGACCGGCGACCTGGAACATCAATTGATGAGGGAATCCGCCTGGGAAAAGGCGAAATTGCGCTTTCTCTCGCGAACCAACGGCTCCCTTGCCGACCCTGACACGAGTGACGGCGACGACCCGAACACGAGCGACGAACCGGCTCCCGCAAAGGCCAAGGGCGACAGCCCGTCATCGACAACGGAACTCGCGAGGAAACTGGAGGCGTTTTCAGGCTTCATCTGGCATCTCGAGCAAAATGGAGCGGCCGCGGACTTGACGTCCGCCGGTGACTTGCCGCCGTGGCTCTTCGCGCCGGCCGCGGAAGATCCCGCGGTCATGCTGCGGGAACTTCTCGTGGACCGCGCCGACGCGTGGCGGGACCTTGCCGGGTGCCTTAAAGCGCAGCGCCGCGAAGTTCTGATCTCACTCATGGCGCATGCGCCCGGGGCTGACGATCACGGGAAAACGCTTGCCGAACTGATCGAGAATTCCTTTGTCACCAAGGGCCTGACGCTCAACCGCCGGACCTTCAGTGACAAGGCAACAGCGTCCGCGACGCAGGCGCGCATGGCCATCGAAGCCTGCCTGAGAGACCTCGCTGACGCGCGGAAACTGGCGCTGTTACGCGACCGTGGCGCCGCCGCCGCGCGGTTGTTCAACATGTACCGCGACATCATGCGCCAGATGAAATCCGATGCCGGGGTCCTCACGTTTGACGACTTGCTTGCGGGCACATCACGGATTTTCAATGATCCATACGCCGCTGGCGCGCGGTATCTGCTCCAGCGCCGCATCAGGCACCTGATGCTTGATGAGTTCCAGGATACCAGCTGGCCCCAGTGGCGCGTTTTCAACGAGGTCGCCCTCGAGGTCCTGTCGGCAACCGACACGACGATTCCCGGCACAGTCTTTCTTGTGGGCGACGAGAAACAAAGCATCTACGGATTCAGGAACAGTGATCCCGAAGTGATGGATGCCGCCGCGCGTTCCCTCGCGGATCACGGGGTCCTCGAATCGCCACTCAATGACAGTTTCCGCACTTGTGAGACCGTGCTTGAGTTCGTCAACCGCGCGTGCGGATCCATGCCCGGATTTCCCAGGCACACGCCCGCCCTGGTTGACGGCAGTCCCGTCAACCCCGACGTCGGATCCATCACGATCCTTCCGGTCGCGGAGAACACGTCCGACTCAGGCGAGGAATTGACGGCCGACGACCTTGCGTTGATCGAGGCCAGCTCACTCGCCAGTTGGTTGCGCGCCGCGCTCGACAAGAAACAAGACGACAAACGTGAATCCTCTGCCCACAAAATTTACGACAAGGCCGCCGGCACATGGCGTGGCCTTGAGCCCCGCGACTGCGCGATCTTGTTTCGCGCCGCCGATCGCATCGACATGGTCGAGAAAGCCCTGCAAAAACAGCAAATCCCGACCATTCGCGAGGAATCCGCGAAAATATTCGAGCAACAGGAAATCCGCGACTGCCTGGAATTGTTGCGTTACCTCGCCCGCCCGGGTGATCTCAACGCGCTTCTCGCCGTGCTCAAGAGCCCGTTTGTCGGCCTGGGGGACGAATTTCTCGCGGAAGCGCTCGCGGCGACCGCCGAGGGCAGGCGCCATTCGCCGCTGCGGGCGGGCGTGGCCCTGGAAAAACTGTTACTTGGTCCGCACGCGAACGACCTGGCCTGGATCCCGGACGCGCTTGCCAGATCAGGGTCGGAACGTCCCTCCGTTCTGCTTGAAACCTGCCTGATGCGCAGTCATTACGCGGCGCGCGCGGGCCTGTGCCGGACAGCCGTCGAGTCCGAAGTCCTGCGGGCCAACTTGTCCGCCTTCATCGATCTGGTCCGCGTGCTTGAGGCGGACTCTGACGACAACATCCACGCGGTCGGATCCATGGCGCGCCTCATGGCCCGCATGAAAGATCTGAAATCGCCGGTCGGTGATCCGGTTCATGATGTCAACGCGGTTCGCCTCATGACGGTCCACAAGTCAAAAGGGCTTGAGTTTCCTCTCGTTGCGATTGTGGACACGGCCACGCCATGGGTAAAGGATCCGCAAGGGTGGCTGAAATGGACTGGCGAGTCAGATCACGGCATCGCCGGAGGCATGGTGTACCTTGGTTCCAGCAGCACGCGACCCGATCATCATGCCGCCACTGAATCCTTCGTGGACGCGGCGCTGGCCGCGGAAGTTGCCGAGGCGAATCGCGTCTGGTACGTGGCGCTGACACGGGCGCGCCAGCATCTCGTCATCACCGGCACCCGCCGCAAGGTTAATCAGTCATTGAGCGAAAGGCTATCGCGACTGCGCGCGGCGGGACAGGCACCGCTTCTCGACCACGGACAATGCGTCGACGCGCTGGCATCCATGTCTGGCGTCCAGACGCGACCGCTTGAAGTCGCCGTCTTCTCGCCGTTGCAGAGCGGCGAGATCACAGGCTCGGCCACTCCGGTCCTGCAGATTGACACCCTGACTGTCGCCTCGCCCCCCGTCATTCTGAGGGCGCAGCCCGAAGAATCCTCTCCGTCCGTCATTCTGAGGGCGCAGCCCGAAGAATCCTCTCCGTCCGTCATTCTGAGGGCGCAGCCCGAAGAATCCTCTCTGTCCGTCATTCTGAGGGCGCAGCCCGAAGAATCCTCTCTGTCAAAGAAAGGATCCTTCGCCCTTCGGGCTCAGGATGACGCTGGCCCTGCCCGGGCTCAGGATGACGCTGGCCCTGCCCGGGCTCAGGATGACGCCGGCCCTGCCCGGGCTCAGGATGACGAAATGCCCTCCGTCATCCTGACCCTGAGCCATGCGAAGGGGAAGGATCCTCTCCCCGTCACCCTGCCCGTCCCTTTCGGGGTCAGGATCCTTGTTGCCAGCCGTTTCTCCGGAAAAAACCCCCTGACGAAGGCTCCGACAAATTCGCCAACAAAGTCGACGACCACGCCGCACCGGGCAAACGTGACAGACGAAGTGCCCGTAGTTGCCAGCAGCGGCAGCCATCACGGCCGGGTCGCCGCCGCCATCGGCACCATGGTTCACTCTGGCCTAGAACACGCGATTCGCGGCATTGCGTTTCACCC
Source organism: bacterium (assembly GCA_010029825.1). Lineage (GTDB taxonomy): Bacteria > Bdellovibrionota_B > Oligoflexia > Oligoflexales > RGVZ01 > RGVZ01. Next base: position 3,277 of record RGVZ01000163.1, read on the forward strand.
TCAAGAAACCTGGTTGAGGATTTGCGACGCGAACTTGATCGATGACCGGGACGCGACCGTACAGGAGGCACTGAATTCCGCGCTCGATCAACTTCGCGACGTCCTTGAGTCCAAAACATGGAATGATTTGATCGACCGGTTCCCACGGCGCCGCGCGGAAGTTCCAGTTCTCTTTCTGGACGCCCGGCGCAACCTGCACTCGGGGACCATCGACCTTTTGCTCGACAACGGCAACGCCAACTCCGATTCCACACAGGCGCCCTCCGAAGTCTTGATCGTTGATTTCAAGACATCGCACGTCGAGGACGACCTGCGGGATCATGCCCGGGAGCACGGCTATTTTGACCAGGTCGCATCCTACGCTGAGACGCTGCGCACGACCTGGCCAGACGCAAAAATAGCCGGATGTATTTTCTACACCCGGCCTCCACAAACCGTTGACGTGCCGCTCTGATTTGAAAATCGCGAAGCGAGATCAGAACCGCGAAGCGAGATCAGAAGAGCGTATAGCTCAGACGCGCGACGTTTTCCCAACGCTTGCCATCGACGCGCTTCTCATAGATTCCGTCGATGTATTGCAACGTGTCGTTGATGAAGAGCACACGGTCATTGACAGCCCACGTCAGGCGCAAACGGTTGAAAGTCGAGTTCGAGACATTGTAACCGGCCTTGCGGACGTCGACATTGTCCTCGTTGTCCAGGACCGCCTCGTACTTCGGCGCCCATTCGGTATCGACAAATCCACCCAGTGACGCGGTTACACCGGGCAGGCTCGCGGGCTTGAACGTGATCGCCGCGACGGCTTCGTTGCTCAAATTCGGTTCGCGCTTCTCGGTCTCATGGACCGACTTTTCTTCGTTGTACACGAGGCCAAGGTCGCTCCCGCTGCGGTCAACGCGGATATCGACCGGCGCGAATCCAGGACTGCTCGCGGTCTCAACGCCCGGCTCGAGGCTCGCGGTCAGATTGACTGTCCCGGCCGATCCAGAAAATTCCCTGGTCTTGGCTGCGGCGTTTACGGCCATCTTGCCGGTCGTTCCCTTGCCCGCGAACGGAGTGAAGATGTCGAGGTACGGAGTCACGCTCAGGTTGTCGCCGCTGAACGCGCTCAACTCGGCGATGATCTCAGGATTGCGCTGGGTGAACTCCGCGGCATCGGCCTGCTTGATCGCGCCAAACGTGACGCTCACGTCGAGACGGCCGTCGACGAGGCGCGTACCGATGGTCGGGCGCACTTCAACACGCGGAGTCGAGCTCTTGAGGGATTGTCCTTCCATGTTGAGGTTCAGTCCGTGACGCGCCTCAACCTTGGTGTAAGCGTTCGTCAGGACATCCAACGCCGAAGCCCGCTTTTCGGCCGCGACACCCGGCGTCGCCGATTGCCCGAACGACACGGTCGAAGTGAACAACATCGTGGAAACAGCAAGCGACATGACATGAAAACGCATGGGCCAACCCCCCGAAATAATTGCCGGTTTGTACCGGCTTCCCCGGCCGGCATCGTTCCCGGAATGGGAGACACCGCCGCAAAGCGGCTTCTACCATGGGTTACACGCTGGATTCCAAGGTTTTTTAATATCGATTCAAATGAATCATGGAAACGCATTCACACAGGTTGCAACGCGTCGTCGCCAACCCCGCGATCCAATTGACGGTCCATGTCGTACTTGGGGTCCCAGACAAAACGCTGGCCCGTCGATGCCCCCTCGTCATCGCACCCACCCGCCACGGGCAGGCGTCGCGTGATGCCGGCCGCGCTGAGTTCCGCATGGAATTCGTGGACCATCGCGAGGCAGTCTTGGATCGACGCGGCCGTGTTGATGCGCTCGCGCAGTTTTTTCGCCCCGGGCCATCCCTTGGCGTACCACAACAAGTGCTTCCGCATGCACACGGCGCCCATGCCGCCCGGCCCGTAGGCCGCCTGTTGCCATGCCAGATGACTCGTCACCGCGTCCAGCCACTCGTCGAGCGTGACCTCCGCGCTCCCCGTCAGGATCTCGCGGAAAATCCACGGATTACCCAGGGCGCCGCGGCTGACCATGACCCCGTCGACTCCCGTCCTCTCGCGCATCTGTACGGCATCGCCGCGGCAGAAGATATTGCCATTGCCAAAGACGGGGATCTTGAGGCGCCGCTTCACGGCGGCGATGGTCGCCAGGTCCACCGGATAACTGTAATCTTCGCTGCGCAGGCGTCCGTGGATCGTGATCCATTCGGCGCCGCCCTTTTCGGCCGCGTCGGCGACCTCGAAAATCGTGACGGTCGACCGGTCCCACCCGAGACGCACCTTCACCGAAAACGGCTTGTCCGTCGCGGCGCGCGCCTTGCGGACTGTTTCGTAAACGCGTTCCGGATCCTTCAAAATGGCGCTGCCGCACCCGGATTTCACCACTTTCGTGACCGGGCAACCCATGTTGATGTCGATCGTGTCAAACGGCTGCTTGTCGAGGATCTCAATGGCGCGCGCCGTGTCGTCGGCAGTCCCGCCCGTGACCTGGACTCCCAAAATGGCCTCGCTCTCATGACGCGCCATCATGTCAAACGTGCGTTTGCTGTTGTAGAGAATCGCCTTGGCCGAGAGCATCTCGACATAGGTCAGCGAGGCGCCCTGCCCGGCGCAAACGCGCCGGAACGGATGATCCGTCACCCCGGCCAGGGGCGCCAGGACCACCGGAAATTCCGGGAATCCGAGTTTGTCGAATGCGGGGATACGAACCATTTTTTTCTTTTTCAAGGCCTCGAGCGAGACTCGAGGCCCGTCACGGGAACCTGAGTCAGAAATTGATCGTGATCGGCGGGAGTCGCAGTACCGGGCGTCCGTAAACTGATTGCCCCCGGCCGGAACCACCGCCGGTGATGCTCGCGCTGCTGTCGATTTCACGTTTTGAATAGATGGCTAGAAACGCGACCACATCCCACCAGGCATGGGTGAAGGCAGCCTCACCCAGGGACCATCCATTTCGTTGCGTTACATAGCCCCAGTGATACCCCAAAAGCAACTGCGTAATCGGGACATCGACCTGTGACCGGTGGGCCAAGGCAAAAACCAATGATTGCAGGATGTTAGAGGTAACATCCCCGGCGACATACTCGCGCAGAAGCGGCATCATCCACCCACGAAAGAGGGCCTCCTCATTGGTCCCGGCAAGGTAACCGAACGACCCCGCGAAGACGCCATCGAGAGGTTCCAGGGCGACGTTCTCTGATTTGTCGCTACTCGACTGGGCCGAATAAACGGCCAAGGCACTGATGATGCCAAGCGGCACATAAGTCGTCGGGCGCGTGAGGTACTCAAAACGGAACGGCGCCATCGCGAGATCCGGTACCGTGACTTTCTCGCTGAGGAAAGAATACTGGCCCTGTTCCCGGCGCGAGTCGACCGCGCGACGGAAAGCATGCAACGTGCTGAAACTGCCGGCGGCCATGGTCAACTGGCTCCCCAGCATGTAGCGCCGCACGTCGCCGTCGCGGGCCGAATACTTGGTCTCCTTGCCGGAGTCCAGGTCGCGGTCCTTGAGCGCCTTGTTGGCCTCGCTCGCCAGAAGTCCGCCGCCAAGCCAGATGCCTGAATAGGCGGCAGCTGCCCCGTAATCACCCTCGATCCACTGATCCAGACCGGGGAGGACGAAGCTCACGGCAGGCATCCAGAAGTCGCTTTTGGGCGCGGCAAACGCGGACGGCGACGACATCGCTGGCAAAATCAGTCCCGCAACAACCAGCGACGTAACGGCGTGACGACATCTTCCCACGGGCGCTCTCCAGTTTCCGGCGGTGCGATTTGCCGATATAGTACCTTGTCAACGAAGCGGCTTCAAACTCTGTACTACAGTCAGGTGCCCGAAATGCTCGATATCAAATTCATCCGCGAGAATCCGGAACTCGTCGCCAAAGGCGCGAAAGACAAGAATTTCAAGATCGACATCCCGCGCCTCCTTGAACTCGACAGCGTTTGCCGCAGCCTCCAGTCCGAGACAGAGAATCTTCAGGCCGAACGCAACCGCCTGTCGAAGAGCATCGCCCAGGCGTCGCCCGCCGAACGCGATGGGCTCAAAGCCCAGGTCCAGGACATCAAACGCAAGATGGACGAACTGACCCCGAAACTGGAATCGACGAAGTCTGAATTCGACACGATGATGCTCGTGATCCCGGCCCCAGCCCGCGCGGACGTTCCGGTCGGCAAGGACGACACGGAAAATGTCGAAGTGAAAAAATGGGGCCAGGTCCCGAAATTTGATTTCACGCCGGTGGACCATGCGGTCATCGGCGAGAAACTCGGCATCATCGATTTCGGGCGCGGCGTCAAACTGGCCGGCAGCCGGTCCTACATCCTGCGCGGCGACGGGGCGCGCCTCGAGCAAGCCATTCTACGGTACACATTCGACAAGTTGTGCCAGCGCGGTTACACGCCGATGACCGTGCCCGTCCTCGTGAAGGAAGAGGCCATGACCGGGACCGGATATTTCCCGACCGGGCGCGAACAGGCCTACTACATCGAGAAGGACGAGCGGGCTCTTGTCGGTACGGCGGAAGTCAGCCTGACCAGTTACTACAGCGACGAGATCCTGCAGGAAACCGACCTGCCGTTTCGCAGCATGGCGTGGAGTTCGTGTTTCCGTCGCGAGGCCGGCACTTACGGCAAGGACACAAAAGGCCTCTACCGCGTCCACCAGTTCCAGAAGATCGAGCAAGTGATCATCGCGCCGGCGGATCCGGTCGAGTCGGAAAAATTGCACGCCGAACTGTTGAAAAATGCCGAGGACATCCTGCAGGACTTTGGCCTCGCCTACCGCGTCGTCTAGACTTTGGCCTCGCCTACCGCGTCGTCTATGTCTGCACGGGGGACCTCGGCCAGGGCCAGGTCCGCAAGCACGACATCGAGACGTGGATGCCTTCGCGCAGCGCCTACAGTGAGACTCACAGTTGCTCGACTTTCCACGACTTCCAGGCGCGCCGCCTCAAACTGCGTTACCGGACAAAGTCGGGCGAAGTAAAGGTCGCCTATACGCTCAACAACACGGCGATCGCGACACCGCGCGTCATGATCCCCCTGCTGGAGTGTTATCAACAGGCCGATGGCAGCGTGAAGATCCCCGACGCCCTCGTCCCGCACATGAACGGGCAGAAGGTCATCCTCCCCCCGTCATCCTGAGGCCGTGCGTCATCCTGAGCGGAGCGAAGGATCCTCTCCCCCCGTCATCCTGAGCGGAGCGAAGGATCCTCTCTTCAAGAAAGGATTCTTCGGCCTGCGGCCTCAGAATGACGGAACCGTCATCCTGAGCGGAGCGAAGGATCCTCTCCCCCCCGTCATCCTGAGGCGAAGCCGAAGGATCCTCTCTTCCCCGTCAAATACCTTCCACTCGCCTGTCGGTCGTCATCCGGTCTGACATCGCGGCAACTTTGAATCACGCCAAAAAACCCGCAACCACCCGTCCCCGCAATGCTTTTACGTCTCTTCTTGCCTTTTTCCTAAAGTCACTCGCACGCCCTCCGAATACCCGGAAGGCCCGGGGGCGTTATGTTGATGGCGTCGTGATTGCCGGGCGATTAGAGGAGATCCATCATGAAACCCATCGTCCTTGCGGCGCTTGCCGTCGCGTTCCTCGGTAGTGGCTGCGCCACATCCCACAGTGCCAAACTGGTCGCCCCGAAAGGCGCGGAGTATTTCGTCTCGGACGGGGATCACCCGGAGAACGCCCGTCTCGTCGCCAAGATGGACAGCGTCGATGACTACACCCTCGACGGAAACTCTCCACGTATCAAAAAAAGAGTGAAGTCACGCGGCGCTTCCCCGTCATTCTGAGCCCGCAGGGCGAAGAATCT
>RGVZ01000164.1 GCA_010029825.1 bacterium
GCCCGGAATTCCGGAGACCCTCGGCCAGGGCGAGCCTCTGGTTGAGGAACGCCTGGGCTTCCAGCGTCACGAAAAGCACTCTGGCCATGGGTTGCGGAATCTCCCCCACCAAAAAAATACGTCTCTCGTGCAATCTGCTCGATCATACCCGACTGTCATTCAAATACTAGCCAGCGCGACGAGACTCGGGAGACATGCGGCATTAAATTCGAGGACGCGTCACACGGGATTGAATCCGTAAATATAATGTAGTACTTTATTTTTTATCGATTTTTTTAAAGTATAGGTTTGGGACATGGACTTCCAAAGAATCATACAACTAACTGAATTAACAAGAAAAAAATCGTTTTTCCTGTTCGGGCCGCGGGGTACTGGCAAAAGCTATTTGATCCGCCAGGAGTTCGGCAAAAACGCCATAGTCGTCAACCTTCTGAAGACAACTGTCCAGATGCGGCTCGCGCAAAACCCGGGCCAGCTTGAAGGCATTATCGACGAAGCCACAGACAGTAGTCCGGGAATCGTTGTGATCGACGAGGTCCAGAAATTACCGGTGCTACTGGACGAGGTTCATCGATTGATAGAGGAACGCCACATTACTTTTCTCCTTACGGGAAGCAGCGCAAGGAATCTCCGGAAGTCCGGCGTGAATCTTCTGGCCGGGCGGGCCTGGATCGCCGAACTTTTTCCACTATCCATCGCAGAGATTCCGGACTTCAATCTTGACCGGTATCTTCGGTACGGCGGATTGCCGGCGGTTGTCTTGAGCGACGACGCCGACGAACAACTGGATGCGTATGTACAAACTTACCTGAACGAGGAAATCAAGGCTGAATCGCTGGTGCGAAAAATTCCAGCCTTCGTGGAATTCCTGCGATTTGCAGCCCTGTCCAACGCACAAATCATGAATTATGCCAGTCTTGCCAGCGACGCCGGCGTATCACCACCAACTATCGCGAGTTACTTCCAAATCCTGGAAGACACAATGATCGCCTTTCAAGTCCCACCTTGGAAAAAACCAACATCGCGAAAGGCAGTCGCATCCTCAAAATTATATTTTTTTGATCCTGGCGTGGCGAACACCCTTGCAGGAACGCGTAGCGTGGATCGTAACTCCAACCTCTTCGGCACCTTGTTCGAGCAATGGGTAGCCATGGAACTACGGGCTTTCCTCAGTTACAACAGGATAAAGCAAAAATTGATGTATTGGCGCACGGATGACGGATTGGAAGTTGATTTCATCATCGAGGGACATATCGCGGTGGAGGTGAAATCAAGCCGGAAGATTTCCAACGCTGATCTGAAATCCTTGAAAATTCTGCGTGCCGACCCAAAAGTCATGGAGAATGGCCTCATCAACGATTTTTACCTGCTCAGCAATGACCCTGTCGACCGCCTCACAGACGGCGTGCACATACTGCACTGGCGCACTTTCATGACACGGTTGTGGGAAGGTAAAATCGTCAAAAAGACCAAGACAACCGCCTGATGACCCGATAATACATAAAGATCGGGCATTTACCACATGTTGGGATCAGGCTGTGTATACAGACAGTGAATTTCAGGATCGTTTCAAACACGTCCGCGACAATCCGCGCAAATGGCTCGTTACGGGATGTGCCGGATTCATTGGATCGCATCTGGTCGAAGCCCTTTTGAAACTGGACCAGTCGGTCATTGGGCTCGACAACTTCGCGACGGGATCCCGGGAAAACCTGGAATCCGTGCGTGCCATCGTCGGACCGGAGAGGGCCGCGCGATTTAGATTTATCGAAGGCGATATCCGCTCGCGAGAGGACTGCGAGCAAGCCTGCAAGAATGGCGTGGATGTGGTTTTGCACCAGGCTGCCCTCGGCAGTGTTCCGCGATCGATCAAAGATCCGGTCATGAGCAACGACGTCAACGTCGGGGGCACCGTGAACCTTCTTCACGTGGCCCAGGCGGCGGGCGTCAAACGGTTTGTGTACGCGTCTTCGAGTTCCGTATACGGAGAAAACCCGGAACTGCCGCGGCGCGAGAACCAGCGCTGTGAACCCCTGTCACCGTACGCGGCTTCAAAGATGGCCGACGAGCTCTATGCCCGGGCCTTCGCAAACTGTTACGGCATGACCATCGCGGGCCTGCGATACTTCAACGTGTTCGGCCCCAGGCAAAACCCCGAGGGCGCCTACGCCGCCGTCATCCCGGTCTGGGTCAGGTCGATGATCCGCGGAGAAACGATTTACATCAACGGCGATGGCGAAACCTCGCGGGACTTTTGCTTTGTGCATAATGTTGTCGAGGCCAATTTGCTGGCCGGTTCGGCGGAATTGGTACCGGGATCCAATCACATCATGAACATCGCGTGCGGAGACCGGACCACTCTCAACCAACTATACCGTTACATCGCGGACGGACTTGCGAGCCTTGGCGGCAAGTTTGAGGCCGTGGGGGACAGGCAACCGGAATACCGTGACTTCCGTGCCGGGGACGTTCGGCACTCACATGCCGATATTGCCGTTGCCCGAAAGACTATCGGTTACGAGATGCGCTTTGACGTCCGTCAGGGACTCAACCAATCGATCGACTGGTACGTCCGCCATCTCAGTTGAGAATCCCCGGAATCGCGAACTTCAATAAACGACGCGAAGTCCACCGACGCTGATCAGTGAGATCAAAAACAGAGAAGCGATCATCACCAACCGGACCTTTTCCATGAAATTGGAAGTCCGGCGGGCCATGAACCGAAGGCTCAGAAACAGGACCCACGCACGCAGGCTGATGGTATTAAGATGAAACTGGGACCGGTAAGGATCCGGGACCATAAGCAGCGTCAGCGGCAGAATCAACATCAAGAAATCCGTCGGCGTTACCAGCAAGTAACGACGCCGGAACGAAAAGAGCAGCAGCCCACAAGTGCTGATAAGTAGCCAGATGAAGGCCGCGTTGTAGAGGCCCTGCACGTTGTACCGTTGGCCAGCCAATTCCACAAAAATTTCGTTGAAGTTGTTACTTAGCAGGATGACTCCCGCGGCGATCGACAGGACTGTCGACAGGACGAACTCAGGCTGTTTTGACGAAAGTAGAAAGGACAGAACAAGAAAACCGGCCGCGACCACGGCCGCATATCCAACCTCGCGCGGCGGAACCCCGGCGAACACAGGCGTGATCAGTAAAATTCCGTAGATCGTGTACCGGTTGACGGCCTCCCATGTCCGGAGGATCGTCCCATAGCCGCCCTGAGCCAGGACGGGGTTTGTCACCAGAAGACCGCGGACATTGTGGTCCACGCGCGCGATGAAATTCCGGTCCACGCGCAGGAGCATTGGAATCGACACGAGAAGGATCACGGCAGCGACATAAGGCGCCCACCAGAGATTCTTGTGCGGGAACGCGACCGGCATGACCGCGATCACCCCGTTGCAAACAGCCAGGAAGTACATGATCAAAACGGCCTGAGGATGGGAAAACCCGATTTCCATCAAGCTGTGATGCAAATGGGCCTTGTCGGCCTTCATGGGATTTTCCCCGCGCAGAAGACGCCGGACCATGACACTTGCCGTATCGAAGACCGGTATGGCGAGGCACATGATGGCGGAAATCAATGGCACGGACCCGATCCCGGAAAATCGCGTGCTCGCAGGTACAGGAATCAAGCGCGGCACACCGGCAATCCCGGTCCCGATACCAAATCCACCGGCGGCCAGCAGGATCATGATCCCGATCATGAACCCGAGCCAATGACTGCCACCGTCGCCCATGAAAATCCTGGCCGGGTGCGTGTTGTACCGCAGGAAGCCAATCAAGGCACCGATGATGGGGAACGAGAAGAACAGAAGGGTCTGGATGTCGTCTGAACTGAGGAAGTGCAGGTAAGACAGAAAGGCAATGCCAATCAAAACCAATCCGCCAGCAAGGCCATCAAGTCCGTCGATCATGTTGACCGCGTTGATGGCGCCAACGACGACAAATGTACTAAGAAGAAACCCGACGGTTGGCGAAAGTGTGATCTCCCAATCCGGAGCAAGGACGATATGTGGCAACCTAAGGCCGGAATTTGCGACCGCGATCCCGCAGATCGCCATCTGCATCAAGAACTTCCACTTGGCGCCAATGGAACGGAGATCGTCACAAAGGCCCATCGCGTATAGCGCCAGCGAAGGAACAAGTACGGCCCAAAGTCCGCGAGGCGTCAACCAAATACAAATACTGAGAAGCGCGCCCAAAACGATGCCGCCACCGCCAAGGCGCGGAGGAGACATGGCCGGGAGATGCCGTCGATGAAGCGGCTGCCACTGCCAGCGACTGATCGGGCAGGTCGTAAATACCAAACGAATGCGCCAATCGCAAAATCACCGGGATCACACTGAGCGATGTGATCAAGGAAGTTACGAATACCAGAAATGCCGTGACGCCACTCACAAGACAGCCTCAATCAAATTTGACCGGCCAAGTGTCTGAATATCAGGGACTACTGGCGCAGGATAACAGATTCAGGGGCTGCGACAATTGATTTGAGCGCCCCCCTGAAAGCCGCTATAACCATCCGGTCATCCGATCATTTTGTTTTTTTATGACGCTTGGCCTCGAGCCACCCCGTGCAGGAGGTGCCTAATGTTCGCACAATTGATCGAAAAATTCCGCCATGCGACCGGTATCCCGGGAGGACGCCACCCCGCCCGCCTTGCCGAAGGCGACAGCATCCGGTGCGCCTTGGCCAGCAAACACCTCAAGGGCCAAGGTATCGAAGTCGGGGCCCTGCACGCGCCCCTCTGGGTTCCGGCGGGCGCGACCGTCCGTTATGTTGACCGCCTCAGCGTCCCGGACTTGCGACGGCAGTATCCGGAACTGAATGGCCTGCCGCTCGTCAAAGTGGATATTGTCGACAACGGAGAAACACTGGAATCGATCCACCCATCAAGCCAGGACTTCGTGATCGCCAATCATTTCCTCGAACATACGCAAGACCCGATCGGAACCTTCAAGCGCCATCTGTCTGTATTGAAAGCCGGTGGAATCCTTTACCTCGCGATACCGGACAAGCGCTGGACGTTTGACGTGAAACGTCCCGAAACCACTCTGCAGCATTTGATCGCGGACCACGAAAATGGGCCTGACGGATCCTACGAGGTGCACGTCCGCGAATACGCCGAACTCGTCGACGGCCTGGCTGGCGACGAACTGGAAAAGCGCGTTAAATTCCTGAAGGACACCGGTTACAGCATCCACTTCCACGTCTGGACCGACCAAAGTTTCCGCGAGTTGCTGGACTACCTGAGGGGGCCGGGCGGACTGGGCTTTGAGATCCTCGAACTCGAGGTCAATCCGGCGCGCGAGGAAAACATCGCCATCATCCGAAAAGGCTGACCCAGTGAGGCTGCGCCCCCTGATCGGACTGGGTGTCCTGTTCGCGGTCGCTGCGCTGCACCTGGTCGCCATCGTCGCATCGTCCGTCAACCTGCCATACATGGACGAATGGGAAGCCCTTACGGGCAGCACCCTGGCACCGGCATTGAATTGGTCGTGGGTGTTCATGCCCCACAACGAACACCGGATCGTTCCGACCAAGATCCTGACCTGGATCCTTTACAAGAGCACGGGCTGGCATCACATTGCCAACGTCGTCTGCAACTTCTTCCTCTACCTGGCTGAACTGTGCGCGTTCATCTGGATGACGCGGCGCGCCGGGTCGTCGCGGACCGTGCACGACACCGGCGGACTCACGACGGCGGAGTTCATCTGGTGCCTTCTCGGCCTTTCAGGACTCGCATGGGAAAACCCGACTGGGGATTCTGGCTATCTGGGCTCGTTGCACTGGCTTCTGCGTATTCGTTTTCCTCTGGCGTCATTTGCGCGGCGACCGTGGCGGGTCTCATGGCGACGCGGGCAATGGCAGGTTTGACTCCCTGGCGACGCGCGTTGCCACAAATTGCACTTGTCGGGGCAGGGTTGGTCGCATGGATGTCTGGCTTTCAAAAAAACAGCGGACACCCTGAATATTCCTGGCCATGGACCAAGGCATTCTGGACGCACTACCTGACAATGATAGGGAGTGGCTGGTCCATGCCGGCCAATTTGAAAATTCCAGTTTCCGCCATGGTACTGACACTGGTCCTTGTCCATTTTGCGATGGCGCTCACCAAACTCCGTGGCGGGCGCGACAACGACAAACTCGAACCCCTGATTACTTTCGGATTCGCCGGAGCCGGTCTCTTGGCCGCGGCCGCCTTGACCTCCTTCGCGCGCGGGGCCTTCGGCGTCGAACAAGCCAGCACCTCGCGTTATACCGAAGTCACTTTCTTCATTCTGCCCCTGGCGTGGACGGCCATGATGCGCGATCGCGAGATCGGTATTACGAGGCGGATCACAAAACGACAACTTACCGTTATTACGACTATTTTTGCCATCTGCGTCGCTTTTTTCTTCGCGCCGATGTTTGCTTTTACAAAAGTCTACAAGTGGCAAAAAACCAGGATGCAGGCCGGCCGCGAATGTGTCGCCCGGTACTACGCCGGGACGCTACCGGATGGTCAAATTTGCGACACCATTTACATCGCGCCGTTAGGTCCCCAGTTGGAGCGCGCCAAAGAACTAAATCTTGCATTTACCGCCGAATACAGGATTAATCGGGGGGTTACCCCCTAACCCGCTTGTGTGCATGCTTAAGGCCAGCAGGGAGGCTGAACGTTGAGAATCCTCATCACCGGTGGCGCCGGCTTCGTCGGTTCGTCACTCGCCCGCAAGTTCAAGTCAGAAGGCGCTGACGTTGTCACGTTCGACAACCTTCGCCGGCGCGGATCCGAGCGCAATGTCATCGATTTTCAAAAACGCGGCATCGACTTCATTCACGGAGACATCCGCAATGCCGCTGACGTGGATTCCATCGCGGGGGATTTCGATCTCGTCATCGACGCCTCGGCGGAACCGAGCGTCCTGGCCGGAACCGATGGCAACGGCATCCGTTATCTGAACGACACCAACTTGAACGGCACCCTGAACTGCCTCGAGTTCGTCAGGACCAGGAAATCAAAATTGATCTTCCTCAGCACCAGCCGCGTCTACTCGATCAAGGCCCTGCAAGGCATCAAACTGCGCGAAGACGCCACCCGTTTCGCAATCAGCGAAACCGGCAACTTGCCGGGCTTGACGAAAGAAGGCATCACCGAGGATTTCCCGGTCGTTGGCCATGGATTTCGATCGTTATATGGCGCGACAAAACTGGCGTCCGAACTTTTTGTCGAGGAATACGCCCAGACCTTCAACATGCCGGCCGTCATCAACCGTTGCGGCGTGATCGCTGGCCCCGGCCAGTTCGGCAAGACCGATCAGGGCGTGTTCACGATGTGGGTGGCGCGTCATCTGTGGGCAAAACCCCTGCAGTACACAGGATTCGGCGGCCAAGGCAAACAGGTGCGGGATTTGCTGCATCCGGCGGACCTGCATGACCTCCTGAAACGCCAGATCAAGGCGCTTCCCAACCTGCGCGGCGAGACTTTTGTCGCGGCCGGCGGACAACATGGATCGGCAAGTTTGATGGAATTCACCAACATCTGCCGCCGTGTCTGCGGAAACACCCCGGAGATCAAGAGCAACCCCCAGACGGCATCCGTCGACGTGCCGTTCTTTGTCGGCGACTCCAGCAAATGCCAGAAAACATTCGACTGGGCGCCAAAAGCGACCCCGGAAGATATTGTCAAAGACATCGCGGACTGGCTCCGCAGTGATGAACCAAATTTGAAACCACTTTTTGCCTGAACCGAAAAAAGAGGACACGGAACCCATGAGCGTCGCCATTGTCACAGGATCGTCGGGACTGATCGGCAGCGAAACCGTACGCGCGTTTCACGCCAAAGGATTTGACGTCGTCGGAATCGACAACAACATGCGGGCTTATTTTTTCGGAGCTGACGGCTCCACCGACTGGGCGGCCAAGGAGCTAACCAAGTCCCTCCCGAAGTACACCCACGTCAGCATCGATATCCGCGATCAGGAGTCCGTCAACAACCTGTTCGCGAAATACGGCAAATCAACCGCGATCGTCGTTCACTGCGCGGCGCAGCCGTCACATGACTGGGCAGCGAAAGAGCCCGTCACGGATTTCGGCGTGAACGCCCTGGCGACGCTTTATTTGCTGGAGGCCACCCGGCACCACTGCCCGGACGCGACGTTCATCTTCACATCGACCAACAAGGTCTATGGCGACACCCCAAACTTCCTGCCCCTCGTGGAAACACCGACCCGTTGGGAGTGCGACGCTTCGCACAAATACGCGAAGCACGGGATCGACGAGTCGATGACGATTGACCAGAGCAAGCACTCGGTCTTTGGCGCGTCGAAAGTCGCGGCCGATGTGATGGCGCAGGAATACGGACGCTACTTCGGGATGAAGACCGGCATTTTCCGGGGCGGTTGCCTCACGGGCCCCGCGCACAGCGGCGCGGAACTGCACGGATTCCTCGCGTATCTTGTCAAATGCCAGTTGACCGGCCGTCCGTACACGATCTTCGGGTACAAAGGGAAACAGGTCCGCGACAACATCCACAGCTTCGACCTCGTGAACGCCTTCTGGCATTTCCATCAGAATCCGAAGCCAGGCGCCGTCTACAACATGGGTGGATCACGCCACAGCAATTGCTCGATGATCGAGGCCATCAACATGGTCAAGGAAATCTCAGGGCGCGAGCTCACATACACCCTGTCCGACCAGGCCCGCGCGGGTGATCACATCTGGTGGATCTCGGACGTCCGCAAGTTCCAGAAGGATTACCCGGGCTGGGAATACCGTTATGACATGAAGGAAATCCTGAAAGAGATCGTCCACGCGACGGCTGAACGGGAGAAGATCCGGCTGTGAAACCAAACATGAAATTATCTGTCGTAATCCCGGCTCACAATGAAGAAGGCTGCATCCAGGGAACGCTGGACGCACTAGCCAACGAACTGGATCGTGAGAAAATCGATCACGAGATCCTGGTCATCAACGACAACTCCCGGGATGGAACCGAAGACATTTTGAAGAGGATGTCCGGCGCCAACCCGCGGATTCGTTACATCAACAACCGCCCGCCAAACGGGTTTGGCTTCGCCGTTCGTTGCGGACT
>RGVZ01000165.1 GCA_010029825.1 bacterium
ATGGTGCGGCATGCACAAGTGTCCCTCCGGATCGACGACGGTGCACGAAATGGACACGTCGTGCTCCGTTTCGATGCGTCGCACCGTCTTGAGCGGTGTGTCGGACAGATGTCGCTCGAGGAAGTTGTTGACGATCGTGGGAACGTGCTGCCACTGTGGCAAGATGGAGGACATGAGGACCGTGATGCGCGGGCTGTGGAGCAGCAGTTGCGCAATCTGCTGTTCGACGACCGGGTCGTTCCACACGACCTCGTCCATCAGAAAGAGGAGGTGCGGCGCGAGTTCCGGCGTTTGGAGGATGGCGAGGCAGGTTTCCATGTCGCAGACAATAATGTCGGGCCATCGCTTGGTAACCTCGGCGTAGAAGCTGAACTGCGTGTAGATGGAGCCCTTCTTCTCGTGGTCGCTGGCGCGATAAATCTTTTTCCAGTTGGACGGGAAACAGGTCTTGTGGGGTCGGATGAACGATCCTTGGTGATCCTTTTCCTCGAGATAGGCCTTGCGTCCCATCCAGACGTGCAGGTTGTCCGCCATCAAGGCGTTCCGCGCCACATCGATGCGCACCAACTCGTTGGGGCAGGTAAAGAGCACAATCTTTTTGCGATCGAGCACGCTGAGTTTCTGCGCCAGCGGAGCGGCCATGAAGGTCTTGCCCGCCCCCGGCGGGCGTTGGTCGCCGAGGAGCAGTGGGTGGTCAAAGAGCACGGCGTCCATAATGATCGAGATGAAGGACAGTTGCTCCGGATAGAGGCCGATTTGCGTATCCAACGTGTCGAAATAGCACTTGACCATCATCTGCGGATCGCGAAACAGATGATGGATAGCCACGCTGTGCCATTGCGACCACTTGGTCTTGACGAAACGCTCCGCGGCTTGGAGCACGTGCAACCAGTCTCGTCGAACCGCCTCCTCCTTCTCGCAGGTCGTCGTCATGCGCGACATCCACGGAATGCTCTTTTCCAAGGACATGAGCGCGTCCACCGCAATCTTGCTGCGGCGAACCTTGGCGTCGGCGTGAAAGAGCACGCGCATGCACCACCACACCAGAAAGGCGAGAATGGACACGCGAAAGGTGAATCGTCCCTGCAGATGCGGGGCGAGTGCGGCGTCGAGGCGAAAGTTGCCCCATTCCCGCTCCAGTTGACGCTGATTGATCTGCTCGTGAATGGCATGTTTGCGAGAGGGCTTTTGCACCTTCTTCTTCTTCTCTTGATTGGCTGTCGTCGAGGACGCGGCCGTGGACGATGGCAGCGGTAAAAAGACGACGGCTGTGGTCGGAAAAGACTTGGTCACGAATTGGAGAAAAGACGCGAGAATGTCGCCGCGCCACTCCACCGGCGACTGCTGTTGTTGGAACGACAACTCGGTGGAACGGGACTGACGAATGACCTTTTGCAGCGTCTCCCAGTTGCCCGGCTTTTGCTCAATCTGCTTCCAATTCATGACGACTGACGAAAACAGGATGCGCGTTAGAGGATCCTGTTGGTATGTCGTAAATAAGTGTGTCGATCGATGCGTCCTTGCATCTCTTGTCGTCACTTTTGGTACGCTGACGCCACCGTGCCGTACTGCGTGCGGACAGACGTGGTCTCCACGACCCTCGTGTTGGCGGGGACGCAAATGTGGTACTGGGTGTCGCAAACGGGCAAGAGCGATGGGCAAGGATTGGTGCGCTCGAGCGGGGAACAAGGAGTGGGTTGCGGCAGCGGCACCGCACCGACGACACCGGCAAAAGAAGGCACTCGACTACTCGTTGTGAGCGCCGGCGGTAGGAGTGGCGTCATGACGGGCATTGCTGTCGGCGGATACGGCGGCATGCTCGTTAGCGGTGGTAGCGATGGCAGCGATGCAGGAAACGGTGCGTCGATGGCGGCATCTGTGCCGGCGGAGGTGGGGGACACGCATACATGAGCGGCACTGCCGATGCGGGTTGAAGGAGCGTCGGTGACGCCATGGGAGCCGGTGGAGGCGGTGGCGAGGACGATGGCAGCATCGAGGCGGTGATGACGACAGGGGATACCGGCGGCGGTGGTGGTGGCGGCATGGGAAGGATTCGCTTTGACATCATCGCGCATCATTATTTTTTCTTCTCGCATGAAGCGCTCCATGATCTGGCGCGGCTCTTCATTGCGCACCGCATTTTCGCGACAGTGGTGAAAGCGACACGGCCCGCGGAACCCTTTCAGGGCGTAAGGAAACTGTCTCACGCAGCCAGTGTCATCGCGCGGTCGAGAGCGCCGTCGACAAAACTCGGTCCAGCACTGGTGCGCATAATGGGCAAGATAGGCGTGGACGCTCTCCCGCGCGGGCACGTCTGCGACAGGGTAGTGTGCGCTTTGCAGAACGCAACTGCGCAGGCCATTGGCCGTTACGACAAGAGGGTCTGTTACGTCTGGTGGGAAAAAGTAGGTGTGTGGATCCCGGGACACGTGCACCCGGCTCGGACGGACCATGCTCTTGATGCGGTGATCGAGTGCACGCGCGGATTGGGTGTAGTGCGTCATGAGGCTCGTTGGACGAAAGGCTGGAATGTGGTCCAAAAAAGCGCTCCCGAAAAAGAGCCAATGGAAGTGAATCACGTCTGGTGATGGCGCGTCGTCATTGTCCGTCAAACTCGCCAAAAAGGTGTTCAAATCGTCGTGCCGACGCAGAATGACGTATTCGTCCATGTCGATGTAGAGAAGGTAGTCAAAGTTCCGTTCCCGCGCAAACGTCAGTGCGAGATTCATATACTTGGTCTTGCGATGATGCTCCCGTCGCACGGTCATGCGTGGATCGATCGCGGAGGGTCGCATTGCATCGGAGGAAAAGTCGTCAAAAAGCAAGAGGTGCGTCCAACCTTGTGCGAGGTGAAAGCGCGTCCATTCCACCCAATTGCGCTCATCCTTGGTATTGGCGGCCAACAAGCAACGGTGGCGCATGGAGACGACACGACAAGCGAGCACACCGGTTTTTTTTTTCTAGATCAATACAAAGGAAAGACATGACGAGCAAGTTCGTATACAGCGACGCCAGTTACGCCAACGTCTTTGTGGGCTGTACGACGCCGGAAGACGTGCAAGTGACCAACGCCAAGGAGAAGGCCGACCTGGCCATTCCCAAGGGTATCACGATCGACACCCCCTCCTTTATCCGTTTCGGCACACCCATTGTGCCCAAGAACGGCCTGGTGCTGAACCCTCTGTCGCCCCAGTATCTCGTTGCGAGCCCGCTGGCCGCCACGGTCAACACGACGACCCATCAACTGCTCCCCTCTCCGGCAGCCAATGTATTTAGCTACCTTTCGTACGAAGGACTCCTGACGGACGATGTGTACTACATTGTGCCTCGCCTCGTTCCTGTCGAGTTGTTTGACCTGAACAACCTGCTGCTCAGCACCAACGCGGCACTCCAAAGTGGCTTCTCCTTTTCGAACATCACGTTTGACATTCAAGTCCTGCCGCCCAACAAGTCATCCGACCTCAACACCGCCATTACGGTCAACAAATACACGGCCAATACGACGACAAGCGCCGTCGGCTACTACTACCTGACGAGCACCGCCGTGCCTCCGGCCGCCGGAACGGTGGGTGTGCCCATCTACGCGAGCGGGAACATCCCCGCCGTGCCCGCCGCTACCTACGCCACTATCACGGTCACCCCGCGCCCCAACGCGACGGCGCGCTTCGAGTTGACCTTTTCGCCGTCCACGGACGCGCTCCAAGGCAACTATCTGTGGGTCTTTTTCAGCCCCCTGACGTTTTCGGTCCTTTCCGCCTAGACGATCCCAGTCATCGAGCGACATAGAGATCCACATGCGACATCTCTATATCTCTACTCTTTTACTCGCACCGACCCGACGCGACCGCGTAAAAGTGCGCCTCGTGGTGCAGATACCCCACCATACCCGGGCGAAACGCCACATCCTCCCGGATCTGCTCCACGCACGCGTCAAACTGCGCGCGCCAGTGCTCTCGCTGATGGCAACGCTCTGCACGCGCATCCACGGCGTTTGCAATCTTTTTGGATCGCGCGCCGAGAAACACGCGGACGCCCATCGGTGGCGGCACCGAAAACCGCACAGAAGGTAGGTCGATGAGCACAATGCTCGAATCGTGGGGCGTAGTCGTGGGATGCAACGTTTCCGCCGCATGCACCGGATGCGTGCGCCACACGTGGTCGATCCACGTCTCCCACGCGTCGTTCGCGACGGTGACGCGCGTGTCCTTTTGCACAAACGCTTCCCACGTCGAGACCCAACGCGTCATGGCCTCGTCCGTCAGAACGGCGCGTGCATACGCCATGCAACTGCGCACGCTGTGCATGCGCATCATGGGTCGTGTCTGGATCCATCCCTTGTCGCGCATGGCCGCGATCGCATCGCGGATACCTTTTCCATCGTCGCACACGTCTCTTTTCGCGCCCAGCATGAGCAAACTCGACCACCGTTGACGGAACTGTCGGTGCAGACGGCCGTTCCAGCCAAAGAGGTCGTAACGGAGCGCGTGTGTGGATTCCTTGCTCGCGCTGGCCATTTCCAAGTGACAGACCATGTTCAGGTAAACGGCGATGACATCCCACGCCGTATGACAGGTGGACAGGGCCTGATACGGCGGGAACATGATGGCGCACATGACGTGCCACTTGCGTGTGAGGAAGCCAATCGTGCCCTTGTTCGTGTTGGCGCGGACGTAAAAGAGCGATTGCAACCCTCCTCGCGCCGCAACGTCGAGAAGCGCCAACACCATGGTCGCAAAGGCCCATCGTGCGGCATCCTTGCGCCAGGACCACACGGTCAGCAGCACGTTGAGCGTGGTCGTGTGCAAAGACGTTTGCAAGATTTGCTTTTGCAGAAGCGGGCAAGCAGGCCAACGACGGCGGTCATCCAGGCACAACGTTTGCAAATGATGGCGTGCTTGCTCGACGTCTCGCTCGTATTGAAGCAACGTCGGCGACGGCGACGGCTCTCGTTGCCACCGAAGCGGAGACGCGCAGGCCTGCTGCAGGAGCGTGGACAAGGCGGAAGACGCTTGCGCGTTCGTTCCCTTCATTGTCATTTCTTGCAAGAGGGGTCGGGACCAATCGTGCGTCGGCTCCGTCGCGTAGGGCAGCATGTCGAAGAGCGCCTTGGTCACCATGCGGTAGACGACGCCGTCGCAGGTGCGGCCCGTTCGTCCCGCGCGTTGGATCCACTCGGACTGCGTGCACCACTTGAGGACGACCATGTCGCGGGCGTCGGGAAAGAAGGCGACGCCGAAATCCACCACCACATTGACATGGCGTAGCGTCACGCTGCTCTCGACTAAATTGGTGGCGACAATGATCTGGTGACCGGGAATGTCCTCGGCGTGCAGCACGCTGTCCAACTCCGTCTTGTCCATCTGCCCGTGACAAGTGACAATGCTCCACAGGGACGCGCCGCCCCCATTGAGAACATCTCCCAAATCGTGGGCGACGCGGTCGCACCAGTGTCCAGAGTGCAGAAAGACCAGCATACGCACGCGCTCTCGCGTTCCACGCTCTCGCTTGGCCAAGTGCGCCACGGCGGAAACGATCCAGTGCGCATGCTCTTGCTTTCCAAACAGCGCATACGGCGTTGGTGGCGACTGCCACACCATCCGTGACGGTTCGACAATGTGGTCCATGTAGTGAATCGTCGTCGTCCAAGCTGAGGGCGGCGGAGGCAGGTGCAGGGCTTGCCAGTGCGCCGTGGGCACACCGAGCGTATCGGCAAGGTAGTCGTGGTGAAACGGTGCCATGGTCGCCGACATGACAATGAGCTTCTTTTCGTGTGGTTGGTTGATGAAGCGGCGCAGAAAGGCCATGACAATGGCCTTGTCGACGCTGTGATGATGAAACTCATCCAGCACAATGACATCATGTCGCGCGCACGCCTTTTCTGGCGAACGCAACGCCAAGAGCGCAAATGTGGCGTAGGACTGCATCTTGAGTAACGAAGGCGTCGCTGCGTTTGACATTTTCATGATGCAGGCGCGCCGCGGAAGAAGAAAGGCCACACGCTTGCCTTGCTGATGCGTCTGCAGGTAGCGCAGCACGCCCGTCGTCTTTCCAGAGCCCGTGGGGCCGGAGAGACACAAGAGTGGGCACGTCGTCGTGTCGAAGAAGCGGCTCAGAGACGTTTGCACGTCCTGTACTACTGTCGGAGTGGTCATCGTGGTTGTCGTTGGGTCGAGAAACGGAGAATGACCTGTGGAGCAAGACATGTCAGCAATGTTCATTTTTACATACGAAAATGAGCACTTGTGAAGGATCGTATATGCATTTATATACACTCTGCATCCTTGTCCCATGTTTCATCTGCCGCCGGAGATTTGCGCGCTCATTTTCTCGTTCGACAGCACGTTTCACGCGCACTTTGACGCCTGCGTCAAGCCCTTTCTCCTCGCCGTCGCGCACCACGACGGGCTCCTGCGACAGTGTCGACAGGTTGGATTGCGAAACGACCATTGGCGCAACATGCACATCGCAGACGCCTCTCGCCCCCAAAACGTTCAGCAAATCCTTTCGTACATGCACATGCGCAACGGTAGGGTGCACGAGTCGTGCGCGTGCATCTTTTTCTTCGCCAAGGACGCGCACGTGTGTGTTACGATGATGCGTAATCGACATGGACAGAAACGGTGGTTCGTGGGCGACAATGACCGATACCGGAGCATGATTGCTCGTCGATGCAAGAGTTACGGCCTTGGCGAATTCCCGTAGCGACGCAGGAGCGCCGTGAGCGTTATCGACACGATGCTGGGCAAGATGAGATAGGCAAAGATCATGATCCAAACACGACGCACGCGACGAGGAGGACACAGTGATTGAAAGATGGTGATGCACCACGCCAACACTGCGGTTTGAAGGAGCACAAAGGCGATTTCACCGTTCATGCTTCTGGACGCCATGGTGTGGATCAGTAGCAGAGCCATCGCGGCGAGTGGAAGGAGTAGCGAAAACGCCCATTTCCTCCGTTTCTGCGCTCTCGGCGCAAACCAGATAAAGTTGGCGACGATCAGTGTCGTGGTTGCGAGCCATACGCTTATAAAGAACAGAACGTGTCTCGCCAACAGTTTGCAAGACCGCTGCGTCTCCGTTGTGCTCGTGGAACCTCCCGTTCGTTCATCATCCGTGGGCAGAAGGAGATGATAATCGATGAGGAGCCTGTTTGCCATTACAGTAACTCCATAAAGTTGCCGTTTATCGGTCGGGTTGAGTGTGATCTTCTCTCGCATTCCTGGGACCTGAACTTGAATTTGTTTGTCGGTCGCCTTCCACGGCACGATAAAAATAGGGAATCCATGTTGGTCGTTCAATTGTTTTGGAGTTATCTCGACACCATCCTTAAACACTTTGATACCGGTAACTGTTTCTGGCGTGCCGTTGCCAAAAAGCAACCTCGCCCGATCGTACGTGGTCATTGTCGAGAATCCCAGTCGTCGCCTTTATCCTACACTGTCGCCCAATCTTCCTTCACCTCTGGCGTCCAATTGATGTAAAGACTCGGCTCGACGCGAAAACGGTGTCGCGTTCTCGTCAAGACGATCGCCTGAAAGCCGCCCAGAAGCAGTCGCTCGCACAGGATGCGCATGAGCAGGGGCACCACGCGGTCGCTCCATGGTCGCTTCGTGTGCCAACGCTCCCACCAGGAGGGCGCCAGGTCGGAGCCGGTGACAAAGAGGGTCTTGCGTCCGCATTGTGCCGCATGCGTAATGAAGCGGCGCACAAGAGGAACGATGCGTTGAATGTGGTAGCACACCGTGTCGTGAAAGATGGTTTGCGTCTGACGTCGGAAACACTGCATGTTGCGTCCGTCTGGGCACGGCAGGACAGACCGTTTCTCCCGTGGAAGGTGCAGAACGACCTCGACGAGGCTGTCCAGCACGTAGTTCGGCGGACAGCAAATGGGGAAATAGTGGCAACGACAGAGTGCACATTGACGCTCTTCTTCCAAGTTTGACGATCCCTTGCACACGCAAGCACGGTGAAAGGTGTGCCCGCACGGGAGCACCACACTGCTGCCGGGTCGCATGACGTCCAAACAGATCCCGCACGTCACCACATCCATTAGCGTTTCCAAACGATGACGCTCATCGTCACCGTTCATGAGCGCAGGCGTCGTGACGATTCCGTTCGTCGAATCCATCATAAGTGAGTCGATCGAGCAATGAACCAATCAATCTCTTTTCTCTTGAGAAGGAGGAAAGATGATGGAGCCGCATCTCACGCATGTCGACAAGGTCATGATGGCTAAGCATTTGAAGCAATCAACCGCTTTCCTGGAGTTTGGCGCAGGAGGGTCCACCTACTACGCGGCCACGGAATGTCCTTCCTTGCGCAGGATCGTGTCGATTGAAAGCGATCCAGAGTGGTATGAACGAGTGGTCGACAATTTGAAGCCTTATGCAGCGGAAAAGAACGTTGTCGTCCTTTTCCGCACACTTCATTGCAAGCCCCGGTCATGGGGCTGGCCAGGGGAAGGCTGCACCGATGCGGACGTGCGCGCATACTGTTACCCTTACGACCTTTACGCGCTTCACGAATTCGACGTCGTCATGATTGACGGGCGATTCCGCGTCGCATGCGCCTTGTTTTCTTTTCTCGCGTTGCGGGACGACGTTCTCGTCATGGTGGACGACTTTTGGCCTCGGGCGAAAGAGTACGCCGTCATTCTCGACTATTTCTCCATCATCGACACGCAGAACGATCGCATGGTGGTGCTGCGCAAGCGCACAGACGTCGCCCCACCTGATCAGGCCACTATTGCACGGTCGCTGACAGATCCGCAATGAAGGAACTGGTTCTGGCGGCCATATCTGTGTTTTTTTTGCGACGTTTACCAAAAAAAACAGTGGACATATCCATGAGCACAGGACCGACAGGACCCACAGGACCCACAGGGTTCATAGGACCAAGGGGTGCACCCGGCCCCGTAGGTGTTCGTGGATCTCGGGGCGCACCGGGAGCCGCATATACCGGCGATA
>RGVZ01000166.1 GCA_010029825.1 bacterium
GGTCATGAACTGGGTTTCCCCGTATCCAGCGACCACCATGATCGATCCTTGCTGTGGCGCCTCCGGGGAAATCCTTCGCCAGGCCTTGGATGTGTTGTCCGCGAAAATCAAGATCGCGATGTCCTTCAGTGGTCGCGCCTTTGGATTGGCGCTCGACGCGTCCTCGCCGGTGACCCCGCCATTGACCATCGCAACGGGCATGGTTCCGTCAGTCAGACCCATGCCACCAAGTTCTGAGGTATCCATGCAATGCGCGGCCGTGAACACGACGTTGTCGCCCATGAAAGTCCCGGTGCAAAGCCCGCCCGATGTGTTTTCCAGTGGCACAACGGCCGTGATTCCGTTTTCGGGCGCGATGCCGTTGATGATCTTGAGGCACTGGGAATTTTTCGCCGCGCTCGCGAAATCCGGACGCCCCGATTTCTTGATGACTTGTTTACTGCCGCACGCGGACAAAAAAAGCACTGCCAGCGCCGCGATGAGCGCCGGAGGCCAAACAAATCGTCTAAGGGCAGAAAACATCCAACCCCCTGAATCCCTTGAGGTCATCGGTATGTATCGCCTCTGCTTTAAGGGAAATCGCCCCGCCGGCTGGCAACCCGGGCGTAATCATGAAAAAATGAATGAAATCAGGGACAAATATGTGGATTCAGGGGCCAGCCCCCAAGGGAGACCCGCAAATGCGCAGGGAATTCATTGCCGCATCGATCATCGTGCCATTCGTGACCGCGATTCTGGCGGCGACTCTGTTTCCAGCACTCTGGTCCGCCTTCATCGTGATCGCGCCGCTGATTGTTCTCGGCTGGTACGACATTTTCCAGACAGGACACACAATCAGGCGCAACTTCCCGATCCTCGGCAGGTTCCGTTACCTGGCTGAATTGATCCGCCCGGAGATCCAACAATACTTCGTTGAGTCCGACGAGGATGGCCGTCCGTTCTCCCGCAACAGCAGGTCGATTGTGTACGCGCGCGCGAAGAAAGAACTCGCGACAAAGCCATTTGGCACCATGCTGGACGTCTACCAGCAAGGCTACGAATTCATCAACCATTCGCTGGCTCCCGTGCACTGCGATCCCGAGGCGTTGCGCATCACCATCGGTGGCCCCGCATGCAAACATCCATATCGCGCAAGCGTCCTCAACATCTCCGCGATGAGTTACGGCGCGCTCAGCCAGAACGCCATCCTCGCCTTGAATGGCGGCGCGAAACTGGGCGGCTTTGCCCACAACACCGGCGAAGGCGGGCTCTCACCACATCACCTGGCCCCAGGTGGCGATATCATCTGGGAAATCGGGACAGGGTATTTCAGCTGCCGCGACGACCAAGGCAGGTTTTCACCCGAAAAGTTCAAGGAAAAAGCCGTCCATCCAAACGTCAAGATGATCGAGATCAAACTCTCGCAGGGCGCGAAACCAGGTCACGGAGGCGTATTGCCCGCGAAGAAAATCACGCCGGAAATTTCGGCGATTCGCGGGATCCCGATGGGGAAAGACTGCTTGTCACCCCCGGGACACACGGCGTTTTCCTCGCCGCGGGGACTTCTGCAGTGGGTACAACAACTGCGCGAACTTTCCGGCGGCAAGCCAGTCGGGTTCAAGTTGTGCGTCGGCAAGCGACGCGAGTTCCTGGCCGTAGTCAAGGCCATGCATGAAACGAAAATCCTGCCGGATTACATTGTCGTTGACGGTGGTGAGGGCGGCACTGGCGCGGCACCGGCGGAATTCTCGGATCACATGGGCTGCCCTCTCAACGAGGCCCTGGTCCTGGTCCACAATGCCCTGGTCGGGATCGACGTCCGCAAGCACGTGCGCGTGCTGGTCAGCGGCCGCATCACGACGGGTTTTGACATGATCGCGAAAATCGCGATGGGTGCTGACGCGTGCTACGCCGCGCGCGCCATGATGATGGCTCTTGGCTGTATCCAGGCCCTGCGTTGCAACTCAAACCACTGCCCGACCGGCGTCGCGACCAATGACGAGACCTTGATGAGGGGCCTTGTCGTCTCCGACAAGCGCGTGCGGGTGCGCAACTTCCACGAGGAAACCATTCACTCCGTTGCAGAACTTCTTGGCGCCATGGGACTGACACACACGATGCAGCTGCGCCCCTGGCACCTGATGCATCGTGTCGGTCCGTTTGACATCAGGCACTACGGGGAACTTTTCCACTACCTCGAACCTGGCGAACTGTTGGGGAATCCACCACCGTCATTCAAGCGCGCGTGGGAAATGGCGGCCGCCGACGCGTGGGACGCGGCAGAAGATCTCAAGGCCAAAGGTTCATTCGGTTACAGGTCGGCCGGTGTCATGCGAGCTGAAAGCGGGACTCCATAAACGACCACGTGATTTCCGCGGCGACTTTCGCCGTCATGGCGGAGGAATCAAGGTCAGGGGCGCACTCGACGACCTCGAAAAGGCGAACTTTCTTGTGGCGCCCCGCGATGGCCGCCATCTCGCATAGTTCCTCGGGCGAGAATCCCACCGCGCCCGGGGCACTGACACCTGGGAGGCCCCGGCAAGAATCCAGGTCAATAGACACCATCACGGCATCGCACCGGGCCAAAAGACGCTCCAGGTCCTGACCGAACGCGTCGGGGACACGAAGCCCGTTCCGTTCCGCGCGCCGCAAGTCGCCGAATTCACGAATCTGCACGCCACGCTCGCGGGCCCAGTGATAATGGGCCATCGCGTTGCGATTCTTGCGCGTGCCGAACTCAATCAGATTTCTCGGGTCGATTACCGAACCGTCCATCAAATCCCGGTAAGGGGTACCGCTGTGCGATACCCCGTTCTCGCGTTCGCGCACGTCCAGATGCGGATCGACCGAGATGATCCCGATGGTGCCTGCCGCGTCCTTCTGGGCCGCGGAAACCTCGCGCAATGCCCTGGCATGCGGCGCGGAATAATCATTCCCCCCGCCCAGGGCCACGACGGACCTGGAGGCGTTCAAGGCGAGTTCACACAGGGTCTGGGAATTCCGGTGGTTCCGGGCCAGCTCGGACCCGGCAACGATGTCGCCTGCGTCAGAAAAGACACTGGCGTCGATCTCAAAAGACTTCTCCCCCGAGTCCATGGGCGGAGTCATGCGGTACAGTTCCCGGCGGATAGCCGAGGGGCCGCCAGCGGCGCCGCGGCGGCCACGATTCAGATGAACCCCCAGGTCGTCAGGGGCGCCGAACAGGCAAACCTTCGTGGTCACGCCAACAAGAGGCCATGTGGTCGACACGAGTTCACCGAGGCGCGGGTCGCCCGGGCGGCCCTTGAACAAAAGCGCCTGATCAACCGGTCGTCTGAAATCTTGATTGTTTTCCATTAGTTACCCCATATACCAAAAGGACTTGGTTGGGGGAAGGGGAACATGGTGGGCCTGGGCAGACTCGAACTGCCGACCTCACGCTTATCAGGCGTGCGCTCTAACCACCTGAGCTACAAGCCCATGTCCACAGGAGCGCCACCTTATAGTCGTATGCGTGTCGGGATGTCAACAAGAGGAGAGGATTCTTCGCCCTTTGGGCTCAGAATGACGGGACGGGCTCAGAATGACGGGACGGGCTCAGAATGACGGGGCAAGAAGGGCCGGCGGGCGCTCTCGAAAACGCCCACCGGCTTGCTTGCTTGAGGATTACGTAACGAAACCTTCTTCTTAGCGGAGCAGCGCCAGAGCTGCTTCCGGTTCCGAGTTCGCCTGGGCGAGTACCGACACGCCAGCCTGCTGAAGGATCTTGGACTGGGTGAGGGACGCGCTTGCGGAAGCGAAATCGACGTCACGGATACGGCTGTTGGCTGCCTTGTAGTTCTCGATCTGCGAGCTCAAGCTCGTCACGGCCGAGACCAGGCGGTTCTGCTGCGCACCCATGTTGGCACGGGTGGTCGCGAGACGCTGCATCGCGCCGTCGATAACACCCAGCTTGTCAGAAGCGGTCTGGCGATCGAACCCATCCGTGACACTCAGCGGACCGATTTCAGCGCCGCGGCCGAGGCCGAAGTCTTCTTCCGGGACCAGCTTCATGTCATTGATGTTGATACGGATCGTATCCGTGTTGGCAGCCATGCCGTCACCGCCACCGACGTGGATGGTGAGGAGGTTGTCGCCAACGTTGGCGTCGGAACCCTTCAGGAGTTTCACGCCGTTGAACTCAGTGGTGTTGGCAATACGGTCAAGTTCGTCGACCAACTGCGTGTATTCACGGTTGGCGTAGGAACGTTCCACGTTGCCGATGGTGTCTGACGCGGACTGGACAGTCAGTTCGCGCAGACGGGTCAGGATGTTCGAGATCTCGTTCATGCCGGATTCGGCAACCTGGACGAGCGAGATGCCGTCCTGGGCGTTGCGCGAAGCCTGCTCGAGACTGCGGACACGGCCCGTCAAGTTGGTGCTGATCGAGAGGCCTGCTGCGTCGTCTGCCGCCTTGTTGATGCGGTAGCCGCTGGACAACTGGGCCATCGATTCGCGCAGCGAGTTGGTCGCGGTAGCGACACCACGCTGCGCCTGCAAAGAAGCCACGTTCGTTTTAATGCGAAGTCCCATGATCAAACTCCTCTAAATTACGTTGCGTTCGTGTTCCTCAAGCAAGGAACGTTTAACAATTCAAACAACGACCATTGACACGAGGTGCATCGACAATGGTTTTAAAATGTTTAATAAAACGCTTTAATATTTTTTTTAAGCAATTTGATAGAAAATCGATTTCACTGGCTAAAAATAAAAGATTTTCACTTTTGACAAGTGCCGCAGAAGTACGTGGACCGGTTGGCATGACGCATTTCGCGGATGGGGGTGCCGCATTTCCGGCATGGCTCGCCGGAACGGCCGTACACATTGAGCATCAAGGCGTACGAGCCTTCCGAGCCGTCCGCGTGGAGGTAATCGCGGAAGGTTGTACCCCCGGAATTGATGGCGGCATTGAGGACTTTCTGGATGGAACTTGCCAAAACCCCATATTCGGCGCGGGTTACGCGACCCGCGGCGCGTCCTGGCCGGATGCCCGCGAGAAACAGCGACTCGCTGGCGTATATATTTCCCACGCCAACCACGATCCCGCCATCCATGATGAACGGTTTCACCGCGGTTTTGCGGGAGCGGCTGAGGCTGAACAGGTGCTCCGCGAGTTCCGCCGCAGGAATCTCAAGCGGTTCAGGACCGAGATCGCGCAACCACGGATGCGCGCCAAGGTCAGCGCCGGATGCCACCGCCGTGAGACGCCCGAATCTGCGCGGATCGACAAAATGCAGGAATTTACGTGAGGGGAGAGGACCCTTCGCCTCCGGCTCAGGGTGACGCCTTTCAATCTCAGGGTGACGACGCGGTAAGTCGTCATTCTGAGCCTTTCCCGAGCGCGAAGCGCGAGGGAAAGGCGAAGAATCCTTTCTTCTCAACTCAAAAATGACGTGCGTGTGCGGCTTGACCGGATCGGGCCCATCCATCGCAAGTAGCTGGCCGCTCATACCGAGGTGCAGGATTGCCGTACCTCGGGCGGTCTCAACCAGAAGGTACTTGGATCGCCGGCGCACATTGCCCGCGACCTCGCCGACCAGTGCGTCACGAATCGCCGCGAGCGGCATGGGCTCGCGCAGGTCCTGACGCAGGAAACGCACGTCCGCGAACTCATAATCACGCGTCTCTTCGCGAACCGCGCGCGTGAGGCATTCAACTTCTGGCAATTCCGGCATAAGAAAAACCCCGGTCCTTGATGACCGGGGCCGTTGTTACCAATACCGGGGGCGTTGTGTAAAGCCGACTTGCAGCAGCGAATGATCACCACGCCTTGTGCGGCACGATCTTGACCACGATGCGACGGTTGCGCTCGACAGAACCGGGCAGGTTGCTGGTGTCGACCGGTTCCTGCTCGCCAAGTCCGAACGCCTTGACGCGCTCCGGATCAAAGTTGAGCGCGTCGACCAGATGCCGGCGAATGGTCAGGGCCCGTTCGTAAGACTCAACCTGGTTCGATTCCGCGTCACCCGACGGGTCCGCGTAACCCTCGACCGAGAGCAAACTGGCGCGAACCGGACCCAGGCTCTGGACGGCTGAAGCCAGGATCTGGCGACCAGCCGGCGAAAGTTCCATGGAGGTCGCTCCCGCGTTCGGATCCGTGAACAGCAAATTGTATTCGAGCATGACCTCGGGAGTCAGCGCGACGGCCGGCGCGAACGCCATCATCCTCGGATGAAGCACGTCACCCGCCATGACTTTGTTGTATTTGCCGAGGATCCTTGCCGAATCCGACTTCCCGTCGGTCTTGACGACAGCGAGGGCGCGCGACCCCTGAACCCTCGTCACTTTGAGCTCCCCCGTCTCATAAAGGACGCGGCCCGCGACCTGATCCAGAATGGGCCTTTCGGCGACCAGAAGGTCCCCTTCGGCCAACGCGCCGACGCCGTAACCACGCAAAGTAACAACGACCTCGCTATCGCGGGCCTCAATCGCGTCCCTGGCTTCCCCGGTATCCTTTGAATCCTTGCCGACCTTGCCCGGCGGCGTCAGGAAAGACTCAATGTGAAGGGGCTGGAGCTCCTCCGCTCCCGCTTGAGGACGGGCCGCGAATCCAATGACTGGAACCGCCAGCAACATGATCACGACTGACAAGATCGAATTTTTCATGACGAGTCCTCCCATGGGAGGCATCGGTGAAACGTGAAAAAAGTTTAGCCACCGCGGCGACAAGAGTATGATTTCGATGAGCCATGAGGCAATTATTGCCCAGCAAGGAAATCAGCCCATGACACCACGCCAGATATCCGTCGCCGTCATCTCCATGACTACCACCCGCGATCGCGCCGCAAACGTGGAACAGGCGACGCGCCTGGTCCGCGACGCGGCAAAGGCCGGCGCGGACTGGATTGTCCTCCCGGAAATGTATGTCTACCAAGGCCCTTACGACACGCTGTACGAAGAGGCCGAACCTTTCCACGGCCCGGCCTGGAAAATGATGTCGGATCTGGCCCGGGAACTGCGGGTTGTCCTGTTTGGCGGCTCCATCGCTGAAAGGCCTGAGAAGGCGAAGCCAGATGAGCGCAAGGTCTATAACGTCACCTATGTATTCGGGCGCGCCGGTGAGGAGCTGGCCTGTTACCGGAAGGTTCATTTGTTCAACCTGAAATCCCCGGATGGCAAGCCCCTGTACTGTGAATCGGAAGGCTACCTGTCAGGGGACAAGCCCGTGGTCATTGAGATCGACGGATTCAAGACGGGCCTTGCCATATGTTATGACCTTCGCTTCCACGAATTTTTCGCGACGCTCGCGGCCAAATCGAAGATCGATGCTTTCGTATTGCCTTCGGCCTTCACCCAGCGCACAGGAATGGACCACTGGGAAGTGCTGATCAGGGCCCGGGCCATCGAACATCAAGCCTATTTCATCGCGTCCAACCAGACGGGCGAGCACGCGCCGGGTAAAGTCAGTTACGGACACTCAATGATTGTGGACCCGTGGGGGCACAAGATTTGTGACACTGGCGACCGGACCGGATTCGCGTTGGCGCCCGTCAGTCACGACGTGATCGCGCGTTATCGCAACCAGTTGCCTGCCATCACCGATCGCAGACCCGAGGTTTACGCGCGGTGACGCGAAACAGCCACATCTTCGAGACAAAGATCCCCAATGGACCCTTGGGTGACCCGGTCGTGTATTGCCTGTCGCAAAAAACAGGTGAGGCCCTGCTGCTGGATCTGGGTGACCTGTCGAATCTAAGCAACAAGGAAATCCTGAAAGTCAGGCACGTCGCCGTCTCGCACACGCACCTGGACCATTTCATTGGATTTGACCGTTTGTTGCGAGTCAATGTCCCGCACTTCAAGCCTTTCGAGCTGTGCGGGCCGCCCGGGCTGATCAAGAACGTCCAGGGGAAAATGAATGCTTACTGCTGGAACCTTCTCGAACCAGGGCAAATCCGGATTCGCGTCCGGGAAATCACCCGCGATGGCTCAATCACGACCGCGTTGCTCTCGAATGACAAATCGTTTGAGCCGGAAATCGAACCGCACCAGGAACCGGTGTTTTCACCGGACGATCCACCACCACCCGCAAAACCCGCGGTTTGCGCGATGATTCTTGATGACGGGACTCGCGTCGAGTCAATTGTCCTCGACCACGGTACCCCTGTGTGCGCGTATATGTTGCAATCCCCGAGTCGCTACTATGTGCGCGACGGTGCCCTGGATGACCTCGGTCTCGATGCTGGTTCCTGGATCCGCGAACTGCAAATGGCCATGGCCGCGAAAGACTCCGGCAAACTGTTTGAGATTGGCGGCAAGACGTGGCGCGCCGGTGACCTCGCGGCGCGACTGTTGAATCGTGTGCAGAGCCGGTCACTGGCCTACTTGACCGACTTTATTTTCAACGCCGATAATCTCGCCCGTCTCGAGGGAGCCTTCAAAGGCATCGAGAAAATTGTGTGTGAGACCAATTACCGCACGACGGAACGCGAACGCGCCACCCAGAAAAAACACCTGACCACAAAGCAGGCGGCGCTGATCGCGGCGGTCCTCAGCGCGCGTGAACTTGAGACCTTTCACATCTCAAACCTGTACACGGACCGCATTGACCTGGCTCAGGAAGAAGCCCAGGAATTCTTCGAGAAATTCCGGCAACTCGACACGCGCGACCTGCAAGACGAGGTCGCGGCAGAACTCGCCGACCAGCACTGATGTGATACGCTGAAACTGCTCCACATGGCTGCGCCTGACATGGGATGTCACTTCACCCCACGCACCATGACAGGCCAATGTCCCCCCTTTCTTGAAGGAGGGGGACTGTG
>RGVZ01000167.1 GCA_010029825.1 bacterium
CGGTGCCTGGCCGGAGACCAGAAGATACTGGACCCGGTCACCGGCAAGCACCGGACCGTCAGTGAGATTGACGACTGGTTCTGGGTGACGGCGGTCCACTGTGGCTACACCGTCACGGCACCAGCCAAGCGGCCTTTCATCAAAGGCTGGGATCACCTGTATGCGTTTCGGTTGAGCAATGGCGGAGAAATACGCTGCACGCTCAACCATCTTGTCCTGGATGCCGACGGCGCCTGGGCCCCCGTGGGCGACGTGTTGCTGCCAGAATGCGTTGCCGACCTTCAGCGGACCACTGGGGGCACTTACCTGCCAGTGTTGCGCGAAGATGATCGGCGTTGGTGTCATACACCTGAAGGTTCTCCGGGCGGTTATCGGAGGGGTCGTCGTTCCTGTGGTGAACAACCTCTGCCGGCCTTAGCCGCCGTCCTAGAAGAGACTCACACACCAGGCGATGCTCCCGGATGTAGCCATTGGCATTGCAGTCCGGATGATCAGGGGCATGCACCAGCGTGTAGCCGCCCTTGTCTTTCACCCGGCCTCCCCTCCAGCCCGGATGCTCATGGCCAGCCTTGGGCCCACGCCGACGCATGCGAAACCCAAACCGCTTGCATGCCTTGTTCACAGACTTTGGGCTACGACCAAGCAGGGCGCCTATCTCGGCCACTGTTTTTCTTTCCTGCTCATACCAGATCCTCATCTGCTCAACAGGCCAGTCGATCTTGTTGTGAAGCCCCATGTCGTTCTCCTGAAGGGGGTAATGAACATGTGTATATTACCTCCTGCACGTATTTGGGACGAGGGCCGGTGTGGGACTTTTCCGTCCCCCGCTACCACAACTACCTCATCGATGGCGTGGCAAACCACAACAGCGGCAAATCGCTCTCCACGTTCGTAGAGGACGCCCGCGCACTGACGGGTACTGATCCGTTCGGCAAGTATCCCAAGGAGGGCGGCAACCTAGTGGTGATAGGCAGGAACTGGCCGCACATCGGCCTGGTGGCCTATCCCATGCTCTTCAAGGCCGGTGCGTTCCGGATCATCAAGGACCTGGAGACTGGCGAGTGGCGGGCATTCCGCCCTGTCCAGGACGCAGACCGCCGAGCGGAGACGAAACCAGCACCGCCCTTGGTTCCACCCAGACTAGTCGAAGACGTGTCCTGGGTTCTGAAGAACGCCGGGTACTGCCAGCGTGTCGTCCTGACCAATGGATGGACGGTCAACTTCTTTTCCTCTGAGGGCGAGCCCCCACAGGGTTTTCAGGCCGATTTGGTGCATATCGACGAGGACATCTCCAACCCATCTTGGGTGGGGGAGATGCAGGCCCGCCTGGCTGACCGTAAAGGCCGGCTGGTGTGGTCGGCCATGCCGCACTCCAAGAACGACGCCCTGCTGGGTCTGTGTGAGCGGGCAGACAAGGAGGCCGAGGAGGGTAAGGAAAACCCGCAGATCAAGAAGTTCGTCCTGCGGTTCCTGGACAACGACCACATCGACCGGGAGGAGAAGGAGAAGAACATCGCCCGGTGGTCTGCCCTGGGCGTCGATGAGCTGCGCATGCGGGCCGAGGGCGAGTTCACCCAGGACTCCATCCTCATGTACCCCTCATTCAACACCATGGTCCATACGCTCCCCAGGTCGGAGCTGCCGGACGGCATCGTTCCGCCGGAGTGGACGCGCTACGTATCCATCGACCCTGGCCACACCGTCATGGCCTGCGTGTTCGCGGCGGTGCCTCCGGACGAGCGGTTCATCCTGGTCTATGACGAGCTGTACCTGCGGAACGCCAACGCCCTGATCTGGGGTGAGGCTTTTGCCGCCAAGTGCGAAGGGCAGCACTTTTACGCTTTCATCATGGACATGCACGGAGGTACACTGAGGGACCTTGGTTCAGGCAGGCTGCCATGCGACCTGTATTCGGAGCAACTCCGGGAACGAAACATCCGGGCACAAATGTCTGGGTTCCAGTTCGTCCCCGGATCCGACGACATCCAGGCGAGAACCGCCCTGGTGCGGCAAATGCTGCACATCCGCGGTGACGGCAGCACTCAGCTGAAGTTCCTGGAGAACGCTGTGCCAGAGCTGTACCGCGAACTGCGTCGGTACAAGAAAAAAGTGGTGCAGTCCAACAACGGTCCGTTCGTCACGGATATGCCCAACACACGCGGCGAGGTACACAGCTGTCAATGTTTGGAATACCTCTGTGCCTATGAGCCGCAGTACCACCAACCGCCAGCCCGGCCAGGCCCTGAGCCGTGGTATGTCAAATGGCGTGCCGAGCGTCTGAAACGTCAGGGCGATGACGGAAAGGGATACGTATGCCTGGGACCGACGAAAAAGTGAACTGGAAGATGCCGGCCGCCTCCGTGGGCGACACGGTGCTGTATCAGTCCCATGAGGGGTCTGATCAGGTGATGGCGTTCGTCATCAAGGTGGGCCAGGACACGCTTACCCTCTGGGCCCTGTCTCCAGGGTACGGCGGGGTGGAGAAGCCCAGCGTCCGCCACCGGGACGACCCTCGCCTGGACGACAGCACCGAATGGCGGCGGTTTGGCACCTGGA
This sequence comes from bacterium, assembly GCA_010029825.1. GTDB lineage: Bacteria > Bdellovibrionota_B > Oligoflexia > Oligoflexales > RGVZ01 > RGVZ01. The sequence continues at coordinate 2,557 of RGVZ01000167.1, forward strand.
CCTACGCCCCGCGGGATCCGCGTGTCGCCCAGCTTTCCGAGCGGGTTGCGATGCTGGAGCAGAAGCTGCGGGGCAATAAGCAGTAGCCCAGGGCCCTGCCATGCAAGAACACCCGCTCCGACCAATCGTCCAGGGTTGGCTGGAAAAGATCGAACTCGCCAAAGAACACAAACGGCCTTTTCAGGAGGACGCTGATGAGGCCATGCAGTTCTATGACGGCGAGAACGCCTGGATGTTCCGCAATGACTACACGCGGGGCGTCAAGGGGTTTGTAAAGGGCCTGGCTCCGCCGGCCTTCCGGATGACCATCAACCGCGTCTGGGAGGCTGTTCGCCTCTTCGGCGCGGTCATCCATCACCGCAACCCGGTTCGGAACGTCACGGCCCGCCAGTACCCCATGGTGAGCCCGCAGATGCTGGGGATTTTTCCCCAACCTCCCGTGCCGCAGATGGGCCCCGACGGCCAGCCCGTCATCGGCCCTGACGGCCAGCCGGTGATGATGCCGGACCCGGGCATGCAGATGTACCAGCAACTGGTGCAGCAGACCCAGTTCCTCTCCGAGAAGCGCAGCGTCATCGCCAAGCTCCTGGAGGACTACCTGAACTACACGCCCAACGAACTGCACCTCAAGGATCACAGCCGCAAGGTGGTGGATGAGGCGCTGATCAAGGGGGCGGGGTGCTGGTTCACGGAGTTGTTCCAGTTCCCAGGAACGGAAACCCGTGTCGCCGGTTCGTTCTATGAGACGTTCGACAACGTCCTCTGGGATCCGGACGCAGACGACCAGCAGGACATTCGCTGGATCGCCCGCCGACGCACGCACTCACGGGACTTCGTCGCCCAGAAGTTTGGCGTCCCGGAAGAAGACCTGAAGGGCCACAGTGAGTCCTATGACTCACGCAGCCGCCGCCGTGAGGTGGGCTACGAAACCAAGAAGAAGAACGGCAAGACCAACGACCTCGTCACGTACTGGGAGATCTACAGTAAGACGGGGTTCGGAGACCGCCTGAAGGACGCGGACCAGAAGCTCCGTGGCAAGTTCGATGCCCTGGGAGACTTCTGCTACATCGTCGTCTGCGAGGGCGTGCCGTATCCGCTCAACCTGCCGCCGGACATCATCCAGGACGAGGTGGACGAGACCGGCCTGCCGCAGCGACTGTTCCAATCGGCTCAGTGGCCCATCCCGTTCTGGGTGGAGCCTGACGGCTGGCCCTGCACCATCCTCCAGTGGCACGGCAAGCCGGGGTATTCGTACCCCATCTCGCTCATCAAACCAGGCATCGGTGAGCTGCGTTTCATCAACTATGCGATGAGCTTCATCGCCACCAAGATTGCCACCTCCAGTCAGACGCTCATCGGTGTTGCCAAGGCCGCAGACAACGACCTGAAGGCCAAGATCCTGGATTCCGATGATTCCGGCTTCAAGATCGTAGAGATCAGTGAAGCGATCGGCCGATCGGTGAATGACGTGATCAGCGTCTTCAATCTCCCGGGCGTGCCGAATGAGCTGTTCCAGATAGTGGCCGAGGTCACCAACCTGTTCGACCGCCGCGTCGGACTGACCGAGCTGATTTACGGCATGTCCAGAAATCAGTTCAGGTCAGCCGCAGAAGCCGCCGTGAAGAGCGAGCAGATATCGGTCAGGCCAGACGACATGGCCAACCAGCTGGAAGACGCCATGTCCCTCCTGGCACGCAAGGAGGCGTTCTGCGCCAGGTGGCTGGTGCAGCCGCAGGACATCGCCCCGCTGCTTGGTCCCATGGCTGCTGGCGCGTGGCAGATGCACGTCCTGGCGGCGAGCCCGGATGAGATCGTCCGTGAGTTTGACTACCGCGTTGAGGCCGGCAGCGCCAGGAAGCCCAACAAGGGGACCAAGGTCGAACAAATGAACCAGGCCCTCCAGGTCATGATGCCCGTAGCGCAGGGCATGCTCCAGGCCGGGCAGCCGCAGCTGTTCAACGCACTCCTGGAAGACTGGGGCCGGTCCATGGACATCGACGTGGCACGGTACATGGTCCCACCGCCTCCTCCGCAACCGCCACAACCTCCACCGGAGCAACAGAATGCCAATCCCCCAGCAGGTGCTTGACGCCGGTCCGGAGGCAGTGCGGACCTACAAGGCCGCCCTGCCCTACGGCGAGAAGTGGGCGTCGATGTGTGCGCTCCAGTGCCCTCCTGGCACCAAGGGCACGGACCGGGCTTTCAACCAGGGCCGGTACAACCAGCAGCAGTTTGACGACATGCCCAAGCCGATGGCGGAACACATGCTCCGCGAGGCACGGGCTGCCGGGATCAGCACGGCCGGCAAGCAGTACGTGGGCGGCCTGGCCGACAAGAGGGCCCACAAGGACCCGGAGGCGTGGGTGGATTCAACCGCCGACATCGTCCGCGTGGCCCGGAAGCGTAACCTGACCGTGGAGGGGATCGTCAGCCATAAGGGCATCCCTGTTCCTCCCAAGCGGGCGCCACTATCCGAGAAGATCATTGCCGAGGACATGCGGCACTACCGCAAGCTCCATCCCAACAAGAAGGCTGGCGAGCTGCGGGAAATGATCATCGCCAAGCACTCCTATCGACCGAAGGGTAAGTGACATGCCGTCAATCAAAATCTCCTCGCTGCCGGTCGGAGCCGCAGATCCCAATGCGATCCTGATCATCAACAACGCCGGCAACACGCAGACCCAGCGTGTGACGGCTGGGGCGATTGCGGCGTTATCTGGCCCGGTCCATTCGGTCGCCGGCAGGACGGGTGCGGTCGCCATTACGTCGGCAGACATCAGCAACTTCAACACTGCGGTCGCCGTGGTCGCCGGCACGGCATCGCCAGTGGTTTCCGTAAACGGGGCCACGGGGGCGGTCAGTCTGAACGCGACAACGATTGGCGCCGCACCAGCGTCTCACAGTCACAACTCAACAGCCGTGACCGACTTTGTCACTGCCGTGGCTACGGGAGAACGATGGACCACGGTGACGATCAGCAACTCCGTGATTTCCACGGTGGCCGACGTGTACCGCCTCACCTCGTCCACCAACACGGAATTGCGTGGCATCACCAACGCCGTGCGTGACGGGTCCACCAGGGCCACGTTTGTCAATGTGGGGGTCAACAACGTCACGTTCGTCCACAATCACAGCACCGACTCTGCGGCGTTCCTGTGCCCGGGTGGGGTGAACTTCGCACTGGGCGAGAACCAGTGGGCCCACGGGCGCTATGACCCAACCAGCCAGCGCTGGCGAGTGGTGCCCAACTGCTGCGGCGGCACGTGATCGGCCAGCGGCTACTCCGCATCGGCAGCCTGCTCTTGCGTGCGCCATTGCGCAGCGGCGTGGCCATGGCCCGCGCGGCCCAGGCCGACCGCGCCGAAGACGCCGTCCTGGAGTCATGGATTGCCGAGGAGGCTGAAAAGCGTGGCGTTACCCTCCCCAGGAGGTCCGTGTCGCGCATTCTCTCCATGGCCAAGCGCAGACCCAGGGCTAAACGACCCGGCAGACTGGCCGTTGTTTGTTGCCACTTCAATCCAGCCAACTGGTCACGGCCCAGGGACAACTACCTCCGGTTCCTGCACTCCATGGAGTGGCACGGCGTGCCTGTTTTCAATGCAGAAGTGGCGTTTCCGGGGCAGCAGTTCCCGACGACCGACGCCTTCCTCCAGATCCATGCGCTGGACGGCCAGGCCATCTGGCAAAAGGAGCGTCTGATCAACCTGCTGGCGGAGTCACTCCCAAAGGACTTCACGCACATCGCCTGGATTGACGCCGACATCCTGTTCCTGGACAAGGATTGGCCCTCTAAGACCATGGCGGCATTGGCTGAGTACCCGGTGGTCCAGCTTTGGAACCGCTGGCATTGCGCAGACGAGGACGGGGCGGTGGTCCAGGTCCTGGCCGGCGTGGGGCCCATGGCCGAGAGGTACATGGGGGCCGGCGTGAGTTCTCCCGGCGGGGCGTGGGCGGCCAGAAGGTCCGTATTCCCGCTCTATGACCGGCATATCGTCGGCTCCGGAGACGCCATGTGCCTGGAGGGATGGATGGGCCTGGAGCATTCCCGCTGCCTGGGGCGGATGAGCGAGGCAATGAAGCGTGACTACGAGCCGTGGGCCAAGACGGCCTGGAGCAAGGTGGGCGGGAACATCGGAGCCCTGAAGGGGGAGGCGTTCCACCTCTTTCACGGCGCCCGCCAGGACAGGCAATACGTGGACCGTTGGCAGCCTGTGATCGACGCCGGGTTCGATCCGGCGGAACACCTCCGCATTGCTGACAACGGACTCCTGGAATGGACCGGCTCCGCTCCGGACGGCCTGCGTGCCTGGGTCCGCCGGTACTTCGCAGCCCGCAATGAGGATGGCGGGCAATAGATACCAGGGTACGCCATGAGCAGAAACCGCCTTCAACTCCGCCGGGGTCTCGCGGTTACCTGGACAGAGCGCAACCCCGTCCTGCTGGCGGGCGAACTCGGTTTGGAACTGGATACCAACCAGTTCAAAATTGGTGACGGTGAAACGGCATGGAATGCCCTGCCGTACTACACCGCCTCCGCCAGCCTGGACAACATCACTGAGTTTGAGCTGACCAGCGTCCAAACGGGTGATGTGCTGCGTTACTCGTCAGGGAAATGGCGTAATTATCCAGAGCAGGAAGTTGTCAACGGAGGTGATTTCTAATGGCTACGCTGCGGATCAAGAGGCGTGCGACTGGCGGTGCGAGCGGGGCGCCAAGTACGCTTGCTCAGTCAGAGTTGGCGTTCTCTGAAGTCGATGACATCCTGCACATCGGCAAGGGTACTGGCGGCGGGGCGTCAGTCCTGGCAATTGGCGGGCCCGGGGCGTTTCTCAGCCTGACGGCCACGCAGACGGCCAGCGGAACCTACACGTTTTCCGGCACAGTAAACCTGTCCGGGACGTTCAAGGTCGGCGGCACGTCGGTCACCTCCACTGCGGCAGAGCTGAACACCCTGGCCGGCGTCACGGCCGGCACAGCCACAGCGTCGAAAGCCCTGATTGTTGACGCTAATAAGGACATCAGCCTTGGTACAGGCGACCTGTCCTGCACCGACGTGACCGCCAGCGGCAACGTCAGCGGCACGTGGAATGGCGTGTCCATCGGCGTGTCCAAGGGAGGTACTGGTCTCACAACCATGGCCAAGGGAACCGTACTGGTCGCCAATACTGCCGACACCATCACGGCCCTGGATGGCGGCGGCACCAGCAACGGCGTCCTGTACTACACGGCCAGCACCGACACCATCTCCTGGGCGACGGAGCTGGACGGCGGTTCTTATTGATGACCATCAAGATCAAGCACAAGCGTGGCACCGCCTCTGCGGTGGCGTCGGCTAACCCCACGCCAGCGGCTGGGGAACTTGTGTTTGAGACCGACACCCGTCGGTTCAAGTTGGGCGATGGTAGCACGGCGTACACATCGCTTTCGTATGTCACGCCCTACGTGACGGAGACCAACAAGCTGCTGGGCCGCTCCTCCGCCGGTGCCGGGGCGGCAGAGGAAATTACCTGCACAGCTTTTGGCCGCACCCTGATTGCATCGGCTGACGCAGCTGCGGCCAGAACGTCGCTGGGAGTTTCATCCGGCACTGCCGGCGCTTACGGTCAAATCCTGCTTTTTGGGTGACGCATGACTGCGCCAAATTTATCAGCGCCCAGTACGATTACTGGCAAATGCACCTTTATGTCGTTAACCAACACGTCGGAAACGACAATCTTAACCAATCTGTCAACAAGCAATAAGGCACTGAAGGTCACACTAATCACTGTGGCCAACATCGACGGCACTAACAATTGCGACGTGTCCATCAAGGTGTACAGCGCCGCCACTGGCGGAACGGCGTTTAGCCTCGCACACACCATCACGGTCCCCGCCGACGCGACGTTTGCGCCGCTGGGCCGCGATCAGTCGATCTGGCTGGAGGAGGACCGCCGCATCACCGTGCAGGCGAGCGCGGCGAACGACCTCCATGTGATCGTCTCGTACGAGGAGGTCGGGTGATGCACGCCGTAGGCGATCCATGCTGGCGCGACTCGCAGGGCGTGGCACACGTCGCGCTGCCGCATCGCGTCCACCTACCGGATGGGACGACGCGAACCGACCCGGAGCAGTGGTCGCTGGACGAGAACGTGGTGGCGATCACCGGGTGGTCGCGCTCCACGCTCACGCAGGAAGACATCGACCGGATGTATCCGC
>RGVZ01000168.1 GCA_010029825.1 bacterium
GGGGATGAGGGGATTGCCTCATTGGCCAAGAACCATCCGGAGATGCAGAGTGTGAAGACATTCATGCAGGCAAGTCCTCATGGGTATCACATGTTCTTCATTCATCCAGGAAATGATGTCAAAAGTTTTCCTATCTTGCCAAAAGTTGACGTAAAGGCTGATGGAGGATACATTGTCCTGCATCCATCCAAGATTGACGGGGAACAATACAAGATCCTTGTGGATACGGAACTTGTATCATGCCCCGGCTGGATTGCCAGAGGCGAGGGTGTGCGTGATGATCCAGAGCCAGAGCAAGCAACGGGTTCAGAGAAGCCCAAATGGGTCTCTGACCTCATTCTGCACGGATCGTCTTCAGGACGACGCAATGAAGATGCAGCGCGGCTGGTAGGGTATTTCTGGAACAAGGGCGTTGGCAAGGACATTATCGAGCAAATCATTTCGCCGTGGGCAGAGCGTTGCAAACCTCCGTTTGATTTACGGGAACTCCGGGTTGTAATTCGCAGCATTTGCTCCTATCAGCAGAATGCCCGTTCCCACGGCGTTCTTGATCCGCCGGTCATGACTTCATCGGCGATGAGTACGACGCCGCCCTGGAGCGTCTCCGCGCGGCCGCCCCCGCTCATCCATTCCTGAAGCAGGTGGGTGCGCCCGTAGCCACCGGTGACGAGGTGTCGTTGCCGATCCCACTGCCGAGCCTCAACAAAATCAAGCCGGCCGATGGTAGCCTGGAGAAGTGGCTCGCACGAAATCCAAGCACGAACTATCATATTTCCCTGAAGCTGGACGGCTGTTCGGCACTCTGGCTCCCAGCCACCCGCCGGCTCTACACCCGCGGAGACGGCATGCGCGGACGCGATGTGTCGGCCTTCGCGCCGTTCTTTCAGGGGCTTCCTGCTGCCGCCGGCTCCGGCCCCATCACCGCCGTCCGCGGCGAGCTGATTATGCGCACCGACAGTCCAGCCATTCCACCCGATAAGCTGGCTCGCAACATCGTGGCCGGTGCTCTGAATCGCAAGGAGCCCGACCCTGCGCTCTTCGCCGAGATTCGCTTCGTCGCCTACGAGCTGCTGGAGCCAGCCACCCTCACTCCTACCGAGGCATTCCGGCAGCTCCGCCTGGCCGGCTACGAGGTGGCCCGTAGCACCGCCCTGACCCCCGACAAAATGACACCGACGGACCTGAGCGAGCTATTTAGCCTCGTAGAGTCCAAGAGCCCCTACCAGATTGATGGCATCGTGGTCGCCCCTGACATCGCCCGCTCTAAAGCTCCTGTCGCTGTCCGCAAGGGAGAGGCGCTCAATCCGGCTGACCGCGTTGCCTGGAAGACCCGTGCCGCCGGCGCTGCAGCCACCGCCATCACCACCGTGCGCACCGTAGAGTGGAACCCTAGTGCCTCCGGCTATCTAATTCCACGAGTGCTATTTGACACCGTCGCACTATCGGGTGCCAATATCGGCGCGGCTACGGGGCTCCACGGACGCTGGATAACCGACAACGCGGTCGGCCCCGGTGCCGTCATCGAGGTGCGTCGCGCCGGCGATGTTATCCCTCAGATTATTGCCGTGCGCAGCCCGGCACCCGGTGGCCCCGCGATGCCGCCGGCGGGTAGCTGGGAGTGGGTCGGGGGCGACTCCGTCACTGCAACCGCTGTCCATATTCGCGTGGCCGCGACCACCTCCGAAACCGCCTGTGTGCGCTTGACGCGGGCGCTGGCCGAGCTGGGTGCTGAGAATGTGGGGCCGGGTCTGGTCGCAAAGCTCTACGCGGCGGGATACCACACCATCGGCGCCATCTACGCCGCCTCTGTTGACGACCTCGCTGCTAAGGTGGAGGGGGTCAAGGCACGTGGGGCAGTGCGACTCTGGGAAGGGCTACGGGCCGGCCGTGCGGGATGGACAGAGCTGACGCTGCTAGTGGCGAGCTGCTGTATGCCACGAGGAATTGGACACACCCGGCTGACACCACTGCTGGCAATCAATCCGACACCGGCCACCTGGACGGTCAGCGAGCTCACAGCAGCGGCACCGGCTGGTCTGACCGCCAAGACAATTGAGAGCATCGTGGCAGCAGTACCGGCCTACATGGCCTGGCGCGCAGAGAACTTCGGGACATTGGTGTTTGGTGCTGCCCCTGCCCCTGCCCCCTCTCCCGCCCCCACTCCCGTCGGACCAAAAGCAACAGTTGTTCTGACCAGCTTCCGCGACCGCACATTGGAGACCGCACTTCAAGCCGCTGGACACACGGTAGCCGACGCCGTGAGCCGCAAAACGACGCATCTGGTCTATCCTGACGGTCCAGAGCCCACCTCCACCAAAATCACCAAGGCGCGGGAGCTTGGCACCGGTATCCAGATCCTGCCAGTTGGCGCATTCCGTGCGGCATTCGGTCTCTAACAAGTCGCCAGCAACAACAGGGGATGGTGGCTTTCACAGAGCGTATTTTTGACATATTATTTCCTGATTCAGACAAGGTCGCACGCGCCGCTGCTGCCGGTGTACCAGCTGACCCGCTCCTGTGGATCCGTCTCCCGCTACTGGCGCTCATCGCTTTTCTGGCGCTGCTGATGATTGTCGTGTTGGCGACCCTTCTGGGTGTCACACACACCGCTCCCGCGCCGCCGAAAGGCTGGTCCGACCGTGATTACGACGCGATACAGGGTTCCCGTCAATCGCTCACTGATGCCATGGCAGCACAGAGTCCTCCGATTGATCCGGCCACTAAACCGATGCTGGCCTGCTCTGTTGCTACAGCATCATTCGGTGGTATCTTCACGGAGGATATTGGCGGCCTGCGCCCCTGGATAGGTACGGTGAGTCCCGATGCCGCACGCCTACAGGTGGAGGCCGGCGCACGGGCGATGGTGTTGGATATCTGGCCCGATCCGGCAAATCCCGGCATCCCAGTGGTGGCCGCGATGACCGACACGACACAGTGGTCCTCCCAGAGCTGGTGGCGTGACCGTGGCCTCAGCGCCGGTCAGGGTCGCTACAGCAATTGGCGTCGGCTCACGCGCAACACCGTACCCGCCTCTGACATTCTAAAGGCCACCCTGACCGCCGCCTTCAACGGCCCCAGCAGCCAGCAGAATGCCGACCCGTTCTTCCTTATTCTTCGGCTCCACGGTGCGATGACGGTGGACTACCTGAACTATCTCGGCGGAGTGGTGCTGAGCGCCATCGGCCAAAATCGAATGCCCGCGGAGTTCAATAGCAACAACCGTGCCGCCGCTCTCTGTACGGAGCCTATCAACTCATTCATGGGGCGCTGCTTTGTGATAGTCGCCCCCGATATCCAATCGGGCTACAATTCTCTGCCAAATATCAATAGCTACGCCGCCTTCACCACCGCATTCCTAGCAACCCGCATGGGCGAGGCCACGAATCTGTTGGAGACTGGGCCGAATACGGTGGTGTTTGATCCAGCCAATGCAGGAGCAGTTGCGGCAGCATCAGAAAGTCCCTGTAGCGGCTCTGGCCCCCAGATTCCACCGGCGGCCAAGCGGTTCTGCGTTATTCAGCCGACCACGGGAGGGACTAGCACGCGCAATCGCGACCTCTACTCTGCCACCGGCTTCACCGACTGTGTCAAGAGCGGTGCGCAGTTTGTGGCGGTAAATCTGTTTTCGCCTGACAGTGGCGATGGTGTGCTAGAGAGCTTCTTCGCGCCGAACTATTTTGGCAAGAGCTCTTTCCGATTTGGAACATAATCCGCACCCCCGATTAGGGCCACATGGATCCTACCCATCTGCGCTGGATTCCCGACGATATTCAGCGGCTAATTATGGACTGGGTCTGGGAGCTCCACCGGTATGATGCGACCGAACGTTTCACCGCGATTCACGCTGAAGAGTCGCACCGTGTTGCTATGCGGTCTATCTGCTATGATATTCGCTGCAATCCGCCGACCTATCAGTTTGATATTCTTACACAGCGGGGCAGCCATCTGCGGCTCGTGTTGATGCTGCCCGACTGTAATCCGGGTGCGGTTCAGCTGGGTGGGGGTATTCCAGAATCTAGCATCGTCGCTTCACGACGTCGTGCCCGCGCCTGTCAACCAGCTGAAGCAGCAGAGATACGGGTAATCGGCACGCCTGGAAACCCTCCATCAGAGTAAGGGATGCCAAAGGCCACCGAGCCATCGCTAGCAGAACTCGTCGCCCTCGCCCGTGCCGCCGCTGCCGAGGCCGCCGACTACCAGGAGCGTTTCGCCGCTGCCGACACAGAGGCTCGCAAAATCGTGGATATTATGGAGCGCTTTCTGCGCCTCAAGGGTCGTGTTGTCTATGGTGGCGCAGCCATCAACGCGCACATGCCGGCCGACAAAAAGTTCTACGATCCAAATCTGTATCTGCCGGACTATGACTTTATGACACCCGACCCGCTCCAGGATGCGGCCGATCTGATTGTCGCCTTTCAGGATGAGGGGTTCACCGATGTAGAGGCCAAGTTCGGTATTCACGAGGGAACCTACAAGATATTCGTGAACTATCGGAGTGCGGCTGACATAACATTCATGCCACCGGACATCTATGAGCGGGTCGTGCGGGATTCCGAAACGATTGATGGTATCCACTACGCAAGCGTGAATTTTCTCCGTATGAATATCTATTTGGAGCTGTCGCGCCCCGCCGGTGCTGTGGACCGATGGGAGAAGGTCTATAAACGGCTCTTGCTACTGAATGAGGCGCATCCGGTGCGTGCCGGTCGCTGCGCCGAGGACCCGCTGGAGGCGTTGGCGGTCGCCGTGTCAGAAACTGATGGCACTGCCGTCCGTATACGTCATGACCGCATTGTGGAAGCAGGCATAGAGGACGGTGCTGTTTTTCTGAGCGGCGCGAGCCGCATCGTGGCTCCCGAGCTCCCGCCCGCCGCCGATGAACCGGTGTTGATGCTTTCTGCGCATCCTGATGAGCTGAACGCGGCCCTCGCAGCGCAGGGATTCCGCCCGACTCCGTATCCGGCGCTCGGTGAGATTCTTCCATCCCGCACGGAGTGGCGTACGCCCCGTCGCCGACTCGTCGCGGTGGTGTTTGAGACGGTGGCCTGCCACAGCTACACGACGCTCGCGGAGCCGCCCGGATATCGTCTGGGTTCTCTGGACCTTCTTATTCAGATGTATTATGCGATGTATTTTGCAGAGCTCCAGGGCTATCTCCCCGTGCGCCTGCTCTGTCTGATTCAGCAGCTGGTAGAGCTGGAGGCCAACCGACGACGCACAGCTGTCGCAGAGGGCGCACCGGCGCACGATGTGTTCCCACTAGAGTGTATCGGACACCAACCGACGATGCCCGAGCTCAAAAAGGCACACCGTGAGCGCGTGAGAGCCAAGCGGGCAGAGCTGGCGGGTGCGCTGCGTATTGAATCGGCCGTCCGACCTAGACGCGGCAAAAAACAACGAACAACTCAGAAGAGACGAAATGGTCGCTAGGAAAACTGCTAAGAAACAACGCACTCTAGAGCATGAGGCCTACTTTGTTGGTAAGAAACCCTACTTTGTTGAGCTATATCCTACTATGAACCCACCGCGTTTCACCGTAAAAGAAAAAGATTGGTTATCCAGTCAATTAACGGGGATGGCACAGTATGCTGACGGTAAGCAGAAACAGCATGGAATCTATACTGAGATAGAAAAAATACCGGATATCTCTCCTCCAAATGTGCGGAAACCTGCTAAGCTCACGCGAATGACAATCAAAACATCAAAGGGGCGTCGGATTAAATTAGACTAACCTGCCCCCCTCACAGCGCAACAGCCCCCGACGCAGCAGTCCGGCCACACAACACTCTAGACAGTGCGTATCCGATTGCGCAGTGTGTAGAACGGCCCCCGACATATCATAGACGTGGCCATAGAGCCACGTGTAGAGCTCATTGAGACGTGGTGCTTTCCACCGCCCTGACGTTGGATCAGATGGCAGAGGAATACGCAGCAGCGGGCGTGTCAGCTCCATCGTACAGAGCTCCTGGAGCCCTGTGCCTCCGGCAGGCCAGACATCCTTGATTCCTGCGGCCCAGGCGGCGGCCCGGATAACGGGGCGGTCAAATGCGAGGTTGTGAGCCACCACCACCTGGACCCCCTGGAGCGCCTCGCGCAGCTCTGCAAAGGCCGTAGCGGGAGCGGTTCCCCGGCGTGCCTCAGCCTCGGTCAGCCCGTGAATCGCGGCTGCTCCAGTATCCCAGGGGATGGCAGGATCCAGTGCCAGACCAATATCCCGGCGCCCCACTACCCGCAGCTCTGATGCACCATGGAGCTCGGCAACGGTCCAGCTCAGCTGTAGAATAGCGGGCCAGTTGCCCGGTGTCGTGACCGGTGCGTAGCGATTCTTGGGGAGCCCGTTCGTTTCGGTATCCAGAAGCAGGAGGCGGATTGGTGCGGTTGCGGTTGCACCAGTCATTCTTTAGGTTGCCTAAGCTAGCCCGGCGCCGGCCGCGGTTGTTCAAGTTTGGGCGACCCCCCCGCAACAAAAATCACTCCCCCAGGTATAAGATGGCCCGCCACCACCGCAAGTCGCACCGCCGCCACCGCAAGACCCACCGCCGCCAGCAGAAGGCGAAGCAGCAGCGCAAGTCGCAGCGCAAGCAGCAGCGCCGCCAGTCCCAGAAGCAGCGCCAGCAGCGCGGGGGCTTCCGGTTCTTTTAAGAGGACCCCTTGACCCCCTCCCTTAGAGTATACGCTCCGGTTGGCTATTTGCCCGCCGCCCCGCCGCCACTCCGGAACAGCGGAGCAGCAGACCGCACCGGTGCGAATGATTTCCGGTGTCCAACAGCGGGCCCCCATTTCTTCAGCCCGGCTATATGCTCCGCCGTACCGTATCCCATATTCCGACTCAACCCGTATCGTTCATCCAACACCGGTTGTGCCGCCACCTCAGCGCGTACCCACGCGTCGTGTGCCTCTTTGGCAATAATACTCGCAGCGGCGATAGGGAGCGATTTGGCATCCCCTTCGCAAATTGTAATAGCAGGGACAGGTTCGGTGACACCTGCCCCTCCACTCCAAGGCAACCAGTAATCCCCATCCACGAGAATCCGCTGGAACGGAATCTCCATTGTGCTCAGCGCGCGATGCATCGCAGCCATATCGGCGCGGAGGATATTGACAGTATCAATCTCCTCTGGCTCGGCCCAGTTCACCACCGCCTCAATCGCGTTCTCCCGAATCCAGTCCGCCAGCACGGCCCGCTTCCGTCGCGTTAGTGCCTTAGAATCCGTAATCTGCCGCAGCACCACGCCGTTGTCAAAGTAGGCCTCGTCATCCGGTGCCATGATGACGGCACCCACATACAGGCGCCCCCAGAGTGAGCCGCGTCCCGCCTCATCCAGTCCCACCTCCACCGAGCCATCATCAATCCAGATACGCTTTGCCATCTGCTCTTTTGCTCTTGTCTTAGTAGGGTATCACGCCACTATGAGCCTGCTGCTACTGTCATTTTTACTGCTGCTACTCGTCGGAATCGGCCTGCTGATGGCCACTCCGCACATCCGTGAGCGGTTTGAGAATCCGTTGGCTGCTGCGCCGGCGCCGGCGCCAGCCACCATCAAGGCCAGCCCCGTTATGGCCGCGCTCATGACAGCCCAGCCACCCCAAGCCGACCCCCTGGCCCGTGAGAAGGATGTCATTGCCGCCGCCGCCGCCGTGCCATCAACCAGCTGCCCGGTCTGCCCCGCCTGCCCCACTTGTCCCACCTGTCCCAAGTGCCCGACCTGTGCCGACATGTCTCAATACATTCGGATGGACGAGATACCGTGCTGGAACTGTACCCTGCCCTAAACGGCATCCATAATAAGGAGCCGAACGCCAGATGTCTCATCATCCACAAATTATCAGTGCTGCCGTCGCCGTATTCGTCGTCGCCGCACTGCTATGGTTTGCGACCCGCGGCCACCGCGACCGTGAAGGATTCGCCGGTTATCCAATTGCGCCCGTCGCCGGTCGTCCCTATGGCGCCATCGGAGAGCTCGCAGATGACAGCGACCGGGTGCCAGCCGATCTGAACCGCGCACCCATCGTGCTGCCTCACCCTGTTAATGTAGTCCCGCCCAGCGGCCAGCGCCCCGTTGCGACGCCCGGCGCACCCACCGCACCCAAAGAGGCGATGGCGGCCCGCAAGGACCTCAATGAGCTCGACAGCAAGATTCTCACTTGGCTCGCCGCCGCCACGCAGCGCGAAACGGAGTATCCAGGCAGCCTAACGCCCGTCCAGCGACAGCGTCGCATCATGCTCCAGTCACGTCATGCCGAGGTCCTAGAGCAGCTTGGCACGGACCTGATTACCGACACCTACAAGCGTGTAGCGGAGGAGATTGCGAGTCTGCGACGCGAAATCGCCGGTTGGGGGCGTACCGCTCGTGGCATCGAGGCGATTCATGATTTTGCCAAAGATGCCCCTGCAGAGGCGCTTCTGACACCGGCACAGTACGCAGAGTTCCGGGAGCTGTTCTACGCGATCCTGAATGACTATCAGGGCCACACGCAGCCGGATCCACTCCAGCGTGTGCGCACCCAGCAGCTCCAGGTGATTGCGCAGACATTACCACCCCCTGCTGTCCCGTCGCTGTCCATTACTGTCCAGCAGACCCAACCCGCCATCCGTGTTGCCGCTGCCCGTCTTTTCTTGGTGCAGGCCACCCGCCCCGACCAGCCGCTGCCGACGCTCCTGGATCCTGC
>RGVZ01000169.1 GCA_010029825.1 bacterium
GCCGCGGCCGCCACCGCCTCACCGCCCTCACCCGCGCAAGAGATTCCCGAATACACTATCGGCAAGCCCCTCCTCGGGCGCGCAGAGGCCGACCGGTGCTACTTCACCTTTGACAAGGCCTACGGCGCCCCCGTCGCCGTCTAACCACCAAAACCCATTTAAAGACACGGAGCGAATTTAAAAAGTGACGTGCCCGTGTTGCGGAACCTTTGGTTACCATGGTCATGACACGGACGGGAACGACGACGATCTGCTTCACGACGAGCAAGCGCGGCGCGGCCTCTGCGCGGCGTCGGCGGCGTTTGCTGCGCGACGAGGCGGAGGACGACGATGACAGTTTCATCGCATCCGAGGCGACCGACAGCAGCAGCACGGAGGACTCGGAAGATGAGGACGACGATCAATCGCGCGATGGCGACTCGGAAGAGGACGAGGACGACTTTGCGCTCCCGCGCTCGCTGCTGCGTGTGGACGGTGTGCGCGAGACGGTCGAGGCGTGCAAGGCGCATTTGGCGACAGAAACGCCGTCGGTGCGGGACATTGTGACGACGCCCCTTCGGACCCGCGACCGCGCGCGACTCTTGCAATTGCACGCCGTCTTTCGCGAAACGCTGCCCGCGTCGCAGGAGCGTCTGGAGATGCGCGAGTTGCTGCACGCGCTCTGGCAGCGCGCCAAGGAGGAGCACCGCGTCTACGACCGGCACGCGACCATCATTCAGCAATTCGAAAAAGACAGTTCCACACACTCGCTCGTCGCCCTGCAGGCGCGCATCCTCGATCTGGAAACCAGCAACGCCAACAAGTCGGTCATCTACAGCAAGTATCTCGAGTTGTGCGAGCGCGATCAGCAGGACGAGGAGTATTTCAAGATGAAGCAGTGGATCTCATGGGCCATCCAGTTGCCGTTTGACCGCGTCACCATCACGGACCGACCGGTAGAGCAGCACGGCGCCCTTCTGCAAGAAGTCCAGCGCCACTTGGACAAGAACCTGTATGGGATGAAGGAGGTGAAGGAGCAGATCCTCTTGTTCATCCACACCAAACTGCTCAATCCCGACGTGCAGGGCTGCTGCTTGGGTCTCGTCGGCGACTGTGGCGTGGGAAAGACGACTGTGGCGCGCTGCCTGGCCCAAGTGCTGCATCTGCCGTTTCAGCAAATCTCCTTTGGCGGCTTGCAGCACGTGGACTCGCTCAAGGGCTTTGACTTTACCTACGTGGGCTCCCAACCCGGCGAGATTGTCAAGTCGCTCATCCGCATGAAGGCCAAGAACGGCGTCCTCTTCCTCGACGAGTTCGAAAAGGTGGCAGCGAGCCCCGAAATGGCCTCGTTCCTGCTGCACCTCACCGACTTTTCCCAGAACCACGAGTTTCGCGACAACTACTTCAACGAACTCACAATCGATCTCAGCCGTCTCTGGTTCATCTACTCGATGAACGAACTGCCCGAGGACCGCGCGCTCCGCGACCGCGTCTACAGCATCAAGGTCCCCGGCTATTCGGAGCGCGACAAGATCCAGATCCTCATCGACTACCTCCTCCCCAAGGCGCGTGTCGCGCACTCCCTGACGGCAGATCAGCTTCAACTGCCCTTCCCATCGGCGGTGGCCATGGTGCGGCGTCTCCCGTCCGGCGAAAAGGGAGTGCGCACGTTGGAGCAAATGGTCCGCGTGGTCGTGTCCAAGGCGTCCTTCCTCTTGCGACACGGCAGCATCTTGCAAACCTCGTTTGCATGCCCGGTGCCGGCCGACCCGACGCAGCCCTTCCTCATTACGCTGCCGGTGCTGGAGAAGCTGCTGCAGGGCTGGGAAAAGGACCGTCAGCATAACGGCGACGGCGGCAACATGTTCATTTGATTCATTTGAGCAGTAAAGAGGATAGAACAGGAAGACAGATACGAACGAGTGTGGACCTTTTTTTTTGCGATGTGGATGCCAAAGAAAACTCCCTTCCTTTGGCATCGATCCATGAGTGCGTCGCAGCAGCCAGCGCCACTGGTGCTAGCACAGCAGCAGGCGCAGCATAAGGCGCAGCATAAGGCGCAGCAAAAGGCGCAGCAAAAGGCGCAGCAAAAGCAGCAAGGGCAGTTGAAGCAGCACAAACCGCAAGCACAGCAAACGCAGCAGCAACGGCAGACCAGATTACGTCAGACGTGCGTTTCCAGTATCGATGCAGCACTTGAAAACTACCTCTTACCTGACATGGCGAGGTCGCTGTACGAGACGGCCGGACGCGAGATCCGAGAACACATGAGCCGACTCGTGCAACAGTGTCCTCCGAACCAATATCCGGACGCATGGATTTACTTGTTCACAGCGATGCAAGAGAGCGGTGATGAGGATGAACGATACGCAGAGTATGCCAAACACTGGTTCATCAGAACGTCTTCGTTGCTCGCGCCGGAGGATTACTTCCACCCGAATACACACTCCCTACCCACGCTGGTCGATGTGCCTCGACCAGAACAGCATTTTTCTCTCCTGCTCTTCTTGCATGCAGTGCAAGACGTGCCTATCGCGCAACTGTGCAACGAACATGAAATGTTTGCGGATCACGTGATTCGCTATCTCTTTCCCACCTTTGTCGAGCGGGTCAACGCGCTCGACATGCCATTGCCGCCTCATCGGCGGCCAGAGAGCAGAGCCCGTGAGGTGGTTGCGCATTTCGCGCGGCAAATCTGGGACAGGATGAGCAGCATTTCCGAAAGCGGCGTGACGTTCCCGGATCTCGTCAATCGGATGATGGCCATGATCTCCCCCAACGTCGTTCGAGAGGAGCAGGACGCGCTCGTGCTTCGGCTCGTCCTCCTCACGGCCCAGCAACAGCGACGGCGTGCCGCGGTGCAACAACAACAGCAACAGCAGCAGCCAGCGCGTCGTATATCCGCGCAACAGCAACAAGCCGTGCGACAGCGTCAGACACAGTGTGCGAGACGCATCGGCAATGCGCTGAGGGAGGATCTCTTGCCGGATATGACCCGCCAGCCGCCAGGACAGCGATGTGGTGTGGACCTGCGTGTCAAGATGAGTTTCCTCGTCCAGCAGTGTCCACCAGACGAGTATCCCCAGGAATGGGCATATTCCGTCTTGAAGGGTATGCAAGATGGTGCGCAGAGTCCGAGAGCATACCGCGACTATGTGCGTCAGTGGTGCCGCAAGAGTGCGTTGCGACCAGCGGCTCAGTATTTCGTACAGCCGGTCATCATGTTGCCACAGTTGCAATCCGTTCCCGATAGGAGCGAACGCTTCTCATTGCTCCTGTCGCTTCACGCACTGCATCAAGTGCCCGTGTTGAGCCTGTGCGGCCAAACAATGGCCGAGAATGTGGGCGAGTATCTGTTTCCTACGTTTGCCGAGCATATCAATGCCCAACGCATCCGAACATTTCAAGGCGACGACATTAACCAAACGGTTCGCTCATTCGTGACCGGTTTTGCGACAAACATCTTGACCCATGTCGGTCTGGAACCCACCGCCCAACGACAGCAGCAGGCGCAGCATCGCCAGAGGATGACGACGCAAGTGGTCGACGATTTACTGACGCTCATTGATCGCAACGAGCTGCGCGAAGACCCAGACTCGCCATTCGGACCCTATATCTACATCGTCTTGAAGAACGATCCTTCCCGTTGGCAAACGCAACAAGCGCAGGGCGGCCAACAGGATATGCAGCAGCAAACGTAGTAACAGTTTGTGCGACTGCGCTGCTGCGCTGGCACCACATGATATGAATTCATATGTGTTCCTATCATGTGTATATCTGTCATCCTAATTTATCCTTGCTGTTGCTGTTGCTGCTGATTATTTTGTTTGGACGGCGTAACGACAGGTAAAGGCACGAGAGGTGGTGGTGTTCGCTCACCTTGGCGACCTTGCGCAATCTGCTGTATCTGTCGCTGTGTCAGTCTCCGTGCCAGAAACGGTGGAGGCATGCGGGCATCTCGATACCGCGGACGTAGCCTCCACACCCATTCCGACCACACACGTTTATCATTGCCCAGAGCGCCAATGACTTGCGCATTTACATCATCGGCAATCACTGTTCGGAACAGTCGCAAATCTAGGTCAGACAATTCCGGGTCCTCGTCATCCGAGAGAAGAAACAGTCGCAGAGCAATCATGTCAGGCCAGTATTGTCCACACTGTTGCAGCAAATATCGTTCTTGATCTAGCTGTTCTTGCAGGCTCATATTGTCCCGGTTCTGACAAAACCACTTGAACAGTTCCGCACAATCCGTTGGTTCGCCCTCGCACTCTGGACGTGGTCGAACCGCACTGCCCCTCTTCGCACGCTTGGCGGCACGTGTTTGCGCGCCGCCTCCCCCCGTCGATGTGGCGGACATAGTCTGTATAATATCTTTGCGAGTAATGCAGCAAAGTTTTTGGAGTTTTTGCAAAGTCGGTAATCGTGAAAGGATATATACTATGATATATCATTCAAGAATACGTGGTTATCCTTGTGCTTGCTGCTGTTGCTGCTGTGGTGACCGGGGTGGCGTAACCAGACGAACCAGAGGAGGTGCTTGCTGTTGCTACTGTTGCTGTTGCTGCTGACCTTGGTTCAGTTGTCGGAGTTGTTGCTGCGTCAGGGTTGGTGTTCCGAACACGGGTGGCATACGGCGTCCTCGTTGCTGCGGAGGGATGAGCGATTCTACCCATCTGTGCCATTTCCTCTTATCATTGCCCATGCTGTCCATGAGATGGAAACCAATGTTACCGCGGGCCACAGCCCGTAAAAGTCGCAAATCTTCGCTAGACAAGACGTGATTGGAGTCGTCGGACAGTTCGAACAGTCGTGCGGCAATCAATCGAGCGAAATGAGGTTGACAATCTACCCTCAATTTGTTCTCCACGCGTTCCTTGTCCTCTTGTGTCATTGCGCGCCGGTTGCGAAGATACCAGTTCAGCAGTCGTTCACACTCGTCTAGCGACCCGTCACACGACGGCTCCACGGCGACACTCGTCTTGGCACGCTTCACCGGGCGTGTCTGCGCGCCGCCTCCTCCCGTTGCTGTCGCGGACATAATCTCTGAATCTTTGTGCTACCACAGCAAAGTTTTTCTTTACCATTCTTTGCAAGGATAGAAATGCGGTGGTGCTGCTTCGTGAGGGAACGCGCGGTGAACCGTCGTCACACGTCGTCCACGGACTTTTCCCCCTTTCTCCAATTGCCTCCTGAATTGCAGAATTGCATCTTGGCGTTTCACGACTGCGCCATGGACATTCGGTTGACGTCTCGTGCTCTCTGCGAACGCACAGCGAGGAACGTTCGCCACATCCCCCGAGGCAACGTCGGCTTTGGACTCTACCGACGTTACTTTCGCGGTCCGTGGGAAAGCACGGTGGCCTTTGCGACGATTACGGCGGAGCTTCGACCGCACTTGGACATTACCGTGATGCATTACCCGGACCACTTCTTGCACCATATGATTGCCAACGGTGCGCACCCCCAAACGATCCAGCGGTTCCTGCGCCTGCATCTCCCTTTTGATCATAGACACACGGTGACCTATCTACCTGTGCATTCGCAACAGCGCGCCATCTTTACCTACATCTATCGCCAGCGACCGATGATCGACTACGTCTGACGCGGGAGGAGAAAGCTCAGAACGCCTCGCTTTCCATGAATGCACAGCCACTGACGTGCAAATGACCCTTTCGGTGGCAACGAACGCTTTCCATTCCAAAAGTCAAGATAGATGTTGAAGGAAGGCACCAACATTGCACACTCCTTCATCTTGTCTCCGATCGTTTTCGCCAAAGCGGGAAGAGCCTGTTGGATGACGCGCTTGTGCAGAATGGCTTCCCCGAAAATCTGCTTGGTGCAGCCCAGAACAATGGCTCGACTCCGTTTGCCAGTGGTTGTCGCCCAGGCATGATACCGCAGCTTGATTCCGAGAGATCGAGCGTTGACGTCCTTTTCCGTGTAGGGAAGCGCTTGGAGGAGCGCGTGACACGTTTGCCAGAGGCAGCGCATGTCGGGTTGCGTCAAGAACGATACGGTCGAGAACCACATGTCCGTTTCAAATGTCGGAATCATGACGCGACGCGATGACTCGTGCACGGTCGGTAGTCACTTTTCGAATCTTGTCTTGCCATAGAGTAGAGAAGATTGCACAATGACGGAACGCTCGCCGAACGTGTTTGTGTCCCTCTACGCGGACCCCATTCATTCTGGGCATATTGAATACATTCATCTCGCGAAAGAACTGGCGGACGCGCGTGGCGGCAAACTCATTGTCTGCGTCAACAACGACGCGCAGGCGGCGCTGAAAAAGGGCCGGCCGTTCATGAAGTGCGCCGAACGCGTGCTCATCCTGCAAGCGCTCCGCGACGTGGACATTGTCTTTGCGTCCATCGACACGGACCGGTCGGTGTGCGCGTCGCTCCGTCTGGCGCACGCACAGTGGGGCGTCGGCGCGGTGGGACAGGGCGGCGACCGCAACAGCGGCGAGGCGCCGGAAACGGCAGTCTGTGTGGAACTGGGCATTGAGATGGTCGACGGTATGGGCGACAAGATCCAGAGTTCGAGCGCCCTCACGGGCCTCAAGGCCATATAGAGAACGGTGCGCGTCACGTATTTCTTCTTTCCATTCTTGTGTCTGAATGAAAAACAAAGAGGTCATGACTGCCGTCGCCAGAAAGCCCCCTAGTGTGTCCCGGGTTCTTTTGCTCGTTTGGCTCTTATGGATACCCTTTGCACTACTCGGGCGTGTCAGGCTTCGCGCGCTGTTACAAACGGTGGTGCTCGCATTGTTCGTTGCCGGCGTGCTCGCTGGCGGTGCGTTGAAACGCTTTTCGGAGAAGTTTCAGCGAAACCAGGATGCGCCACGCGAACGCATTGCTATCGCGTTCAGCGTCACGGTCGCCTGTTTGTTGCTCAGTGTATGGATACGAGCATTGGTGGCGCAACGAGGCCGGTGGAGCAGGTCGCCACAGCGTGCCGTGCGCCTCGCGCTCCTCGTGCTTAGCGCGCTATCGTGTGCCATCGCAACGATTGTTTCGCTCCATTGTTTCTTACGAGCGTTGAGGGATACCGGTGAAATGTCGCCGCCACCCTTGTCGCTGCTGCTTTTCCTCTATGGAGTAACGATACTGTGCACACTCATCTTGCTCCTGCTACCATCGGAACCATCTCCGTCATCCCGGTGGTTCGCGCGAAGCATGTCCTGGATGCGCGTCGTGTCGCTCGGCGGGTTGCTCTATGTCACGACGCGTCTTGCTCTCTCGTTTCGGCGTTAAACGCCCTCGGACACGAGTTCGCTGCACACGGTCGTGTACTCGACAATGTCCTCGTTGCTGAGGAGGTTCAGCGTCAGGTTAATGCTGACGGTCGTGGTGGAGGGAGGCGTCGGGAAAAGCAAGCTGGTTCCCTTGATATTGATAATGAACGCGCCCGTGTTGTAGGCCGTCGTGCGCGTGCTAGCGTTGATGAGAAAAAGGTTCACTTTTTCGACGAGCGGAATGGTAAACTCGTTGGGCGTGGCGTAGTTAAACGTGATCGTGTTGGTGCCGTTCGGATCGACATACGCGGCCTGGATGTACGTGTCGTTCTCCGGCACGGTGAAGCTGTTGCTGCCGCGGACGCAGCTGTTGGGGTCCTGGATAAAGGCGGCTAGGTAAAGGTCGAACGTTCCGTTCTGGTCCGTCTGTGTGTTGGTAATGGTGGCGGGCGTGCTGGTCTTGAGCTGTAGGTGCATGCCCTCGCCAGTAAAGATTGGCTTCGTGGCTACAGGGTTGGCCGCGTTCTTGAGTTCCACCCACTGAAGGATACCGTACGAAGCAGCCGAATCCAGTTTGGCAATGCCACCGGCCGTTTGCAGCGGCTCGATCGCGCTGGGAACGACCTGCATGGTGAAGAAAGGCGACCGCTCAATCTTTTGACCCGGCCGGTACAAGAGCGTGGTGTGCTCAATGTCGTTTTGCAAGACCGCCGGAGCAGACACGGCGCAAGACAGTGCCTGTGCGTATGCGGAGGTGGGACCGTAAACCGGAGTCGTCATGTTTGTTTCTGGGTGATGTATGTCGAATCTCTTCTCTCTTACTGGTACGGTGGAAACTTTTTTTCATGACGCGGGCACACTTACATACTTAAGCATAGGACCGTGGAGGAAAGAAAGGTGCTATGGAAGAGAATCAAACCGTGTTGGCCTTCAAGGCCGTGTGCAACTTTGTCAAGGCGCTGAACGAAGTGTTTGGCGAGCGCCAAGTCTCCCTCCAGTTGTACGCCCACCTGCTGGAGAAGACGGGCATTGTGCACGAAGAGCCCATCCGACGCCACGTGTCGGTCTTTAAGCACTTTCTGAAGGCGAACGAGGCGAACTGGACGGATCGCTCCTTGCCGCTCGTGTTTGGGGAATTGCGATACTCGGAAAAGGTGTGGATCGACTTGCAGCGCATCTTTCAGATTGCAGGGAAGGATGAGCAAGACGTCATTTGGCGTCACTTGGTGACGATTGCGGCCATTGTCGACCCAACGGGGCCTGCCAAGGCGTTGCTTCGTCAGTGGTCGACCGGTGGTGGCGGCGGTGAGGGGAAAGAGGAGGACTTTCTCGCGGATCTGCTCAAGAAGATTATGGACAATGTCGACCTCACCTCGCAGAACCCCATGGACATTGTCAACAGTCTCTTGTCGAGCGGTGCG
>RGVZ01000170.1 GCA_010029825.1 bacterium
CTGGCTAGTGCGCACGTACAAGGCGCGCGGTGGCACGTTCCGAGGAGAAGGAAGGAAACAGCGAAAAACATCCGAACGACCCTTGGCGCGGTGGTATGCGCAAGAGTGGGTCGACGCGTGCGCCTTTGTGCAGCGCAAGGCGATTGTGCCGTGTGCACGCACTAACTCGGGCGCAGAACCGATGCCCTACTGTCGTCCGCTGCACCGCGTCTCGCCGTTGACGCCCGTGACGGTGACAGAGGCCGATCCCGCGCAGATTCGTGCGCGCTGTCGCGTCAAGCATCGCGCGCCGTCGGCCCGCGCCGATCGAATGTCACTGCCGTGATTTTTGTTTGTTGCACATGGAAAATCGACGTTGAGACACATGGCGACGGGCACACAGCAACGACAACGTCAAGCGCCCGTCAAGACACTATCGATGCCCGGCTACCTCTTGTCGCGCGCGGCGACGGGTGGGAGCGCACAGACCCGCGCCTTTCAGCGGCAGTTGACAGATCAGCGATGCGAGGACCTCTTGCGGCAATTGGTGCAACACAAGAATACTATCTATATCTATGGAACACAGGCGCAGAGAACAGAAGGAGAGCGTGCGTACCACACGCTCCTACAGAGGTTCCTGCAAGAGTGCGGTTTCTTGCTGGACAGCGTAAACGGCTTGAAAAAGTTCTTTACCTTGTGGAGTCAGGTACACAATCTGGACGCCATGGTTCACTTCATGGAGGTCGAGTCGGTGCTACGGGACTTGTGGAACGAGTGTCACCCGGACGCGACGGATCGAGAGTGGAACCGAACGGAAATAAGAAATATCGTCGATCGTTTCGTGACAAATTTCCAATTCGCCGGCAGGCTGGACGACAGCTGGAGGGCAGCCAGCGAAAACGTGCCTGGGAGTTGGACGCTGGAAACGGATACGGGGATCAAGCGTCGACGAACGTCTCAACCTGCGCCTCTCGTTGCAACACCACCGCAGCAGAGGCAGCAGCAACAAAAACAACAGCCACAAGCAGGATAAAGATGTCGACATTTGTTTGCAGGATGATAGGACATGTGCACATGTTCTATGCTGTTTCGACGTTTCTCGTGTCACCTAAGTATCCTGCTGTTGTTGTTGACGCGGCGTGCCAAAGTGCTGTTGCTGCGGCTTCGGGTGCGTCGCTGGCGCTGCGATGCGCAAGGAGGCACCACCGCGCTGACCTCCTTGTGCAGCGACCGCCTGGAACAATGGTGGTGGCTGCTTTGCATGTTGCTGCACAGCGTCCTTGAGTTTGGTAAGTTTGGTAATGGTATCCACGTTCCATTGTTGCGCCTGTTTCTGTCCCTGTCGACCACGATGCGTCCACGTGGTCGTTTGTGTGACGGGCGTCGCCGCACTCATCGCGGCGCGGGCGGCCTTGGTCATGGGCGTCGCTTGGTCTTGTTTCTTGGCCGCAGTTGCACTGCGCGGGGGCGTTTGCGGCGCCGCTGCTGCTGTCGAGGGCGACGGTGAGGCGCGTGGCGTAAAGGGTTTCGCCTGCGGATTCAGTTGCGAGGACTTTTGTGACATGGTGCGCCTTTCTTGTCGGTCGAAAAGTTTTCCTCTCGTCAACGCAGCGAGCACCACAGCGACCACCCGACGGCGCTCCACAGGCACACGTTCCAAAGCAGCACGGTGGTGGCGAGGGCGCAACTGTCGGTCGACGCGGTCGTCCAGCACGTGGGCGTGCGTCGAGCCGTGACGGCACGTGTCGAGGTGACCCACTGCTGCATGTGCAGCGTGCACGCGCCGAGAACGCGGGTGGGAAAGAGAAAGAGGAAAAAGAGCGGAGCGACCAACAAGTTGTAGAAAATGGACAATTTGCCGTCATAGAGTCCGAGCAGCGCCAGCGTGCGGACCGTGACAATCACGGCCACCGTGACGAGCCGACGCACGAGCGTAAAGATGGACGGTTGGAACGGGTAAAACGGGAGCAGAGACAGCAGCAGAAAGAGGGGAAACAACCACTCGTACACCGTCACAATGGTCAAGTACCAGGACTGGTGCCCGCAAGCGCCGACTTGGAAGGTCTGCTCGCGGTAAAAGGAGCGGGACCACCGCAGTTGCTGCAGGAGAAAGCGCGAAATGGTCTTGGGCGTTTCCGTGTAGGCACGTGCGTGCGCCGTTTGTCGCGCGCGATGGCCTTGGAGGAGGAGCAGCAAGGTGAGGTGGCGGTCGTCGCCGGGTCCGACGGGCTGGTCGCAGTAGGTTTGCTGCAAAAAGTCGCGCAGCAACGCTTCGGAGAGACAACTGGCGCGGTAGATGCTAAAGGGCCCGCTACAGCAGGTCATGCATCCCCACGCGGAGAGGGCGCCGCGCTCGATCAAAAAGGCGTAGAGGTAGCGGGCGGCAACGATGCGCGTGAGCAGCGTTTCGTCGTGGTTAAAGATGCGGAGGAGGGACGTGGCGCAGGCGGTCTTGGGGTCGCGGTGGATGCAGCGCACGAGGGCGTCAAAGGCGTCGGGTGAGCGAACGTACGTGTCGCTGTCCATGACAATGACATAGTCCAGAGGTAAGGGACACCGTTCGTTCAACCAGCGAAAGCCAAACACCATGGCGTGTCGCTTGCCGCGATGGGGCAAGAGGTGGCAGTGCGCGATCGTGTCGCACGTCGCGTCTTCTTCTGCAAAGAGGAGATCAAACGTATCCTTCATCGGTTGATCCAACTCGGCGTCGTCGCCATCGATGCAGGCAACGAGCGCCGTGAGGCGGCAGGCGCGCGTGGCGCCGCAGGCGGCGCGGATAGAGAGCAAGGAGCGTTCCCAGTAGTCGGGGTTCTCGCGGTAGCCGACCATGACAATGCCGACAGAGGGTGGCGGTGGATCCTCATCATCCACCTCTTGCGAACGATTGATGTGATGGTAGTTGACGTAGGCACTGCCGATTTCGACGGCCGAGTAAAGGAGCATGGCGACACCGAGCGCCAGAAAGTGGTCCGTCCACACGGCCACGGCGGCACCGGCGACGGTGAGGGCGCTGACGCCGAGGACGCGCGGCCAACCGCGAACGTGTCCTGTGTGCTTGCGCTGGTCATACTCGCTCGATGATGCAACGTCCATGTGTTGATGATGTGTTGACGATATCTTGACGATGATAGAAGGGAAACGAGTCGTTTCTCTATGATGGATATTCAGAATCTTTTTCGTTTTGTTGCAGCAGCAACCACTGTGCAATCTCGCGCGCGACGCGAACAGAAACAGCGTTGCCCATTTGCTTCTTGAGTGCGGCGCTGTTGTCCACGTGGTGTGTGTCTGGAAAATCCTGCAAGCGGCACAGTTCACGGGGCGTCAGGAAGCGCCACTCGGGGCCGAACACTGGCGTGTTGGCCATGGCAACGAGTGTGGGACTGTAATCGAGGTTGCGCGCGCGCAGGCCGGACGCGCGAAAGGTCCAGAGGCAGTCGTGAAGCGATGTCGCGTCGCACTGCCACTCGAGTTTGCGCAAGGCCTGCGTGTTTGGTAAGGCCGCGCGCAGTTCGTGCAACCAATCTTGCAGGAGAGGTTGGTGGAGACGGTAAAAGGCGCGGTTCTTGTCGATCCACGTGCGGTAACGCATGTAGCGTGAACTGTCCGTGTCCGTGCTGTCCCAATCGTCGGACCAGATAGGAAAGTGTGGAATGGCGATACTGCGGGTCCGCAGACGCTCGCAGAAGCCTTCCCAGAGCCGTCCTGCCGTGTCAAAGTGGCCCGTCAATCGGAAGGGCGTCGTTTCTTCGGCATTGACGCAGAGGATCGTGCGGATGCATGTCGGCGATGCGGGTGCTATCGGAAAGGGCGGCAGTGCCCGACGCAACGCCCCAAGCAAAAAGGCGCGGGGTCGCGACTGAGGCGTTCCGACATGCAGGGGCGACAGGATGACCGGCTTTTCCGCCATGGGGTAGCCGACGGCTGCGAGGTGGTGTCGCATGGTCGCCCACGTTTTTCCTTGGTCATGCGTGACCAAGTTGGGCACGTTTTCCAACATGAGAAATGCGGGCTCGTGTTTGCGCAGGATGCGGAGGATTTCAAAAAACAAGTGGCCCTTGGTTTGGTCGTCAAAGCCGGCTTGGTCACCGGCCTTGGAGAAGGGCTGACAGGGGAAGCCGGCACAGAGAATGTCAAAGGGCGGAATCGATTCTGCGCGCACGGCGCGAATGTCGCCTTCGGGTTCGATGCCAAAGTGACGACGGTAACTGTCGCGACACGCCGCGTCGCTGTCGCACGCAAAGACGCACCGGCCGCCCAGTGACGTGAGCGCGTAGTGGAAGCCGCCAACGCCGCAAAA
Organism: bacterium; assembly: GCA_010029825.1. GTDB lineage: Bacteria > Bdellovibrionota_B > Oligoflexia > Oligoflexales > RGVZ01 > RGVZ01. The sequence goes on from RGVZ01000170.1 coordinate 4,277, forward strand.
GAGGTCGATGAAACGAGGCTGTGCGCGATCGTACGGCAACGTGGGCCATTTTTGAGCAGCGGCTGGTGTCGCAGGCAGGAAACCGTGGCTGAAGGAAAAGGTCAAGGCGCCCTCGCGTGGAGGGGGGAGAGCCACGAAGCAATCCGTGTCCATCGCAGCGACGAGCATGGTGTAGACGGCGGCAGCGTCCATGACCGAGTCGCTCTTGTTGTTGCGCTTCAAACACACGTGCGTGTTGCAAAAGTCGTGATCGACGACGAAAAAGCCCGCGGGCAAATGACGATCCCATCCACTCTTGCGTCGCCACCATTTCCCCTCCCGCAAGTTGAGCAGCAAGATGGGGTGTTCAAACGTGCCGCAGAAGCCGGTCGGATTCTTGCTCCATTGCAATGCGAGTTGCGATTTTCCGCTGACCTTTTTGAACGAGAGACGGTGCCCCATGATGGCGCAATCGGACTGATGCTCGTGAACGACCTCGAATGTTCCTAGTGCTACCGTAAAGACTTCAAACACGGTTTGCTCCATGATGGTGCCGGTGATGAGGCCCTTTCCATCTGCTTTAAAGTGCCGATCGAGCGTCCACAACTTGTCGGCAATTTCCTGGCGCACGGTCGGAGACAATTGGTTGCGCAACGCCTCGGTAATGGCGCGCACGGGTGTCAACATGATTATCGGTGGTGAATGCATCCAGGCATGGTGCGGCTGCGCTCACTTTTGGTGCTTTTCCACCCTTTTTCTCTTTCCCCCAAGTAGATATGCAAGAAAACAAAACCATCTACGACAATCTACGACAACGAGAACATCATGTCGGACCCGAGCACCACCGCATCGCCGGCAATCACGCGTTCGTCAGCCACGTCGCAACTGTGCGTCGCCTATCATGTGCCTTCTCTCCAGGTTTGCCAACGGATTCGCGAGAGAACCGTGCGCGCTGCAGAGTTGCCGTACGCGTCGCCGGCGGTTTACGACGCGTCGCTGCAGGAGTGCTCCTGGACCATGACGCTGCCGGAGGCGGAACGTGCGCACGATGCGAAGGAGTCGTGATGGATATCGCAACCGTTCCAGTTCGTGGCTTGCTTGCGCGAAAAGAACAGCGAGAGTAGAAAAAAAAGATCCATGGCGACGACCGTGACGTGCAGGACGTATGTCAATCGCTTCCTGCAAGTGTTGGTGGTTGTGTTTGTCGTCGCGTGCTACTTTGCGAAAAAGGAAGGAAAGACCGCGTTGACATGGAGGAAGCGCGTGTTTCTTGAAAGGATATGGTTCGTCAAACATGAACCGACGCGGGCGCGACTCATCAAAGCCGCCGTGTGGTGCCTGTGGTTCTTTTGGCTCACCAGCGTCGTTCGTTTCGTCCTCCGACTGCGTGCCGACAAGGAACGGTGGATCCTCTTTGTCGTCGACAAGGAGCCTTCTTCCACACGAGAACTGTTGGAGCCGGGGCGCGTGCTCGCTGTGCCTGCGCCGATGAGTCAACAAACGCATCGCTTCTTCCTTTCCTATGCGCGTTTGAAGATGAACGCGATGGTTGTTTGTGCGAGCATGTTTGTGGGATGGTTTGCACTCCTCCTCACGGCCAGTGGCGTTTCCCTTTCCTTATCCAACCTTCAACGCGCTCCGCGGCTGCGGATTTCCGTTGCCATTTTGGTCATTACCTTTGTCGTGGCCTTTGTCGTATCCATGGGCATGTGTGTCGACATTGCCATGCGGGCCATCGCCGCCATGAACAAGGCGACGATTTGGTCAAGGCAAATGAATCATGATGACGGCCTACGGAAAGTGGGACAAGAGGATGCTTTCGTGGTGTTCCACGTTCAGCCGGATGCAACAATAACGAGCTACCATCGGATCCTCGAGGGCGAACGCATCTTGGTGACGGAACCGTTCGTCGCCAACGTATTCAGCACTGTTCCAGAAGAGCAAGAGGCACTTGAAATAACCATGAACATGAAGAAGCGGGATGGTGGATATGGAAAATTGTTCGATGGCAGTATGTACGAGGCGGCAGTGCGAACCTACTTCTATCACGAGGATTTACAGCCCTTCATCGTGGTCGTTTACGACAGGAACGACAATCGGTTTCTCTTTGCGACGCAAGGCATTGCGCCTCATCTGATTGCCATTGTGCGCTTCCATGTGGGAGAAAAGTATGTAGTTCTGCGCCTCGAAAAGTCCGACGTTCATGTGCAATTGAGCACCCGGAGTGTGCATTACGTCGCCATTGTCCAAACACGTCAGGCGATCGACGTGAACGACCGCTTGGTGGAGCAACTAGACCAAGTCGTGGCATGTGTGCAGCAAGACGGGGCTGTCGAATTGCAAGACGGCGCCACCTTTGACATGGGTTTGTTTTCTCCCGAGTGGAGCAATGAACAGCAGCGATACAGCCTGCTGATTGCGCCGTCAGCACGTCAAGGAGCGGGTGGTGGTGTATCGCAATCAAAGACGTCCGCGCCGTGAGAATTTCTGACAAAGAAACGATATGCATGAACGTATTGCATACCGTTTCTTTGTCAGAAATGGGTCGATGAACGGATCAGGGAATGATAAGGCGCGCACCGGCTTACGTGAAAACGAAGCGAGTCGCATGCAGATTGCCTTTCTCTTTCTGACGATCAGCGACCACCACCAGGCCGACGTTTGGCGCGCCTTTTTGGCCAAAGCGCCGCCGGGAACGTATCGCATCTACAGCCACGCCAAACGGACGTTGGATGCCAGCGCCTGGCTGGCGCCATTCCGCATCGCGGAGCGCGTCATGACCAAGTGGGCGCACATTTCCCTCGTCGTCGCGACCGTCGCGTTGCTGCAAGCGGCGCTGCAAGATCCCGCCAACACCTACTTCATCTTGTGCTCCGAAAGCTGCATTCCGATCGCACCGTTTGCGCATCTGCACGAGTTCCTGTGTGAAGGAGCGCCAGCACAAATGTCCTTCTTTTGCTACAACCCCGACTACCACAAGACGAAGGACTGTCAGCAGCGGTACGCGCGCTTCGGCGCCAAGGAGTGGATTCCCGAGCACCGCTTCCGCAAAGCGGATCAATGGTGGATCCTGCACCGCGCGGCAGCAGCGGCGTGCGTGCGCGAGCGCGAGCGTCTTTGGCGCTTCGATCGTGTGTTTGCGGCCGACGAGCACTTTTTCATCAACGTCGTCGACCGTCTCGGTCTGCCCTTCCAGAACCGGTGGAGCACGTACGCCGACTACGAGGTCGACCGGTCCCACCCCGTGCTCTTTCGGCACCTGTCGCGGCGCTTTCTCGCCTTGCTGCGCGCGCGCGGCTTTTTCTTTCTCCGCAAAGTGCCGTCCGAGGTCCTGTGGATCGATTAACGAACGAGTGAACCGCGCGACGCATTCCTCCATCATCTTACCACGGGAACGACTCGGAGTAAAGCACACGCGGAGATGCGACACCTGGTCGTTTTCCTGCCGGGCTTTGGCGAGGACCGCATCGCCCACAAGTTGGAGATTTTGTGCGACAATGTCGCGACCATCGTTTCGACGTGCGCGCCCTTTTCACCGCGCATCACCGTCATTGTGCGTCTCTACTCGATGGCATGGGAGGGCGTCCTCCGCACGTGGATCGATCACGTGCTGTCCCCGAACTTTCCGACGGTGACCTTCTCCGTGCAGACGATACCGGGCCTCTTGGGTGAATTTTTGGTGCAGCACCCCTGGTGGAAACTCTTTCCCTCGGCCTCGCACTGGCTGTGGATCCTCGACGATGTGCGACTGGGCCCGTCTTGCGTCAACGTGGCCGAAATGGCGCACGTCATGAGCACGCACCGCCTCGATGTGCTCTCGCCCACCATGACGGTGGGAGAAGGTTTCTGCCACAAGTTCATGCGATCGTGGGATGTGAAGCAGCCGCGGCGCAAACTGCGGCTGACCAACTTTGCGGAACTCTTTTGCTTCCTCCTCACCGCCAACGCGTGCCAGCGCCTGTGGCAACTGATTCCACGGGACTCGCGGTTCCTGTGGGGCGTCGACATGCTGCTGGCGCCGTACGGCAAGTTCCGCATCGGACTCTTGGAGGGTGCCGAGATGATCCACTTTTACACGTCCAAGGAGGGCGACAAGACCACCTACCGCAACATGTGCCGGGAACTACGCGAGGTGAAGCGACGCTTCCCCGACAATGTCAACTTCCGTTTCCGGGAATACTCTTGCGTCGACGTCTAGAGGGAATCGTTTTTTTTTCTCGGAGGATAAAAGGTCCTCACCACCTCGTGTATTCTATTCTCCCTCATGAGCAACTTTAAGATCCTTCCACGGCAACGATTGGCCAATCTTTCACCTGCCACGGGGCAAGGATACCAACTGCTTCGCGACCCTGTTTC
>RGVZ01000018.1 GCA_010029825.1 bacterium
CCGGAAAAATATTTTCATCGCGATGTTGCTGAACCTCGGATTTTCCATCATCGAATTCTTCGGTGGAATGATGGCCGGTTCCGTCGCGGTTGTCGCCGACGCTGTCCATGACTTTGGTGACGGAATCTCATTGTTTCTTGCCTGGGTTCTCGAGGGCCTTGCTGACAAGAAGAGTGATTTCCGTTTCTCATACGGGTACCGGCGCGTCTCATTGCTTTCGGCCCTGATAACCTCGTTGGTGCTCGTCGGGTCGTCCATCTTCGTCATCGTTCAGGCGGTTCCGCGCTTGTTCAATCCCGTCCAGCCCCGGACGGGCATGATGCTGGGCCTGGCGGTCCTTGGCATCGCCGTCAACGCCATCGCGGCATGGAGGTTGAAGGCTGGTTCGACCATGAACGAGAAGGTTTTGTCGTGGCATCTGGTCGAGGATCTTTTGGGCTGGGTTGTCATCGCCATCTCAAGTTTGGTGATGATGTTCATCAATTTGCCGGTGATCGATCCGATCCTCTCTCTTTTTTTCGTCGCGTTTATCCTTTTCAACGTCCTGAAAAACCTGCGCAGCACCCTGGTGCTGTTTCTCCAGGGAGTGCCTGAGCACTTGCGGATTGACGCGATGAAAGCCGCGATCGAAGCGATACCGGGTGTCGCCGGTGTTCATGACTTGCACATCTGGTCCCTGGACGGGTCACACCATATCCTGACGCTGCACCTGGTTGTGGATGCCACGGACCTGAATGCGGTTGAAGGGATCAAGGCGCGAGTGAAAGAAATCATTCACGCGGTCGGCGACCACATCCGACCGACGATCGAGGTCGAGGCGGTTCCTGGCAGCTGCTCTAATCGATGAACTGGCGAACCAGATCGATGGCCTTGTGGTAAAAAGCCGGAGTCTCCGAGAACAGCTCGTGCCTCGCCCCGTGGATGACATCAAATTCAATGCGGGCTTTTGAGTGTCTCGCCGCATTCTGAATCCATGCTTGAGTGCCGTTGGGGTCCACGACGCGTTCGTCTGATCCAGTCAACACCAGCGTTGGAATTTGAAATCGCTCAAGGTTTTTCGGTTGATTGACGAAATCAATTGCCTCGAACGTCGCGTTGACCCAACCAAACTTGACGCCGCCAAGAGGGTAGGGCGTTGCCTTGATCAACTCGTAGCGATCATGGTCACTGGTCAGCGCGTTGCCCTCAAACGGACTCTTTGTGAAAGCCCCGGCCCCACTGGATAGCCTCTTTGTCGCCGGGATTTGTGACAGGATTTTTGACAGCGGTCTCGCCACGATTTTAGGGACTGGGCGTTCCGGGAGGCCGAGCAATGGCGAGGAGAGCACCATCGCCGCGGGCTTTATCAAGCCTTGCATGGCAGCGTGAAGGGCAATCAGCCCACCCATCGAGTGTCCGATCACGATGTACGGTTTTTCCTTGCAGATCTTGTGCGTGATCCGGTGAGCATCTTCGGTGTACTGGCCGTAATTCTCAATGTACGCGCGTTCGCCCCCGGACGCGCCCTGCCCCCGGTGATCCCAGGTAACAAAGCCAATGTCGTCCTCCAGTCGCAAGTCGGAAGGGATATGCGCGTACTTCTCAATCCATTCCGTGCGGCCGTTCATGAAAACGACAAAACGCGTCATGTGACTGGTCGTCGCGCCAGAGGGAAGGGATACGCCATAGCGCAGCGTCGGCCCTTTGCCGGGCGTCATGCGATTGATCTGCCAGGCTCTCGGCCCGGCAGCGGCGTCAGACCCTGATTGTTGAACTGAGTGATTGGATTCTTTGTTGCTCATTCTCGACCCCGGCCAGCCAAGCCGCCATTTCACGCGGATAGTTTGTACACAATCCATCGACCTCAAGTGCCGCCAGAAAAGTCCAGAGGCTTTCCCGTCCCATGGTTTCCCCGGCCATCGGCACCCATCCGTAAACCTTCCATCCCCTTGCCTTGGCCTGGTCCATCAGGTTCCAGTCAATCCATTCGGCGACTGGATGGAAAACGCGCGCCCCCGCCATCAACATGAAGACAGGAGGCGCGAACCTGCTGAAGTTCTGGCCCATCAAGTTGTCTGTTCCCCAGAGGCAGGCGCGCTCGATGCTGGGATAATGATCCTTCAGGAATACAAGAGGTTCCAGTTCAAAAGAGGAGATCAAGAAAGCGTCGAGCCTGCCGTGATCCACGCAAATCTTGCCGGTCACGTCGGCCAGTTTGGTACTGCGTCCCTTGATCTCAATATTCAGCTCGATGCGGTCAGCGAATTCGTCGACAATCTCGTCGAGGAAAGGAAGAGGTTCCCCGTTTTTCAAGCGCAGCCTGGAAAGTTCCGTCCGGTCCATCGATGAGATCAAGCGGATGCCCGGGGTTGGCAGATCCACCGTGTGCCCCAGCCGGTCGTCATGCATGATGACGGCGTGTCCGTCCCGACTGAGCTGGACGTCCAGCTCGATACGCGTGGCTCCGCCCTGCAATGCCGCTTCAAAGGCGGCGCGGCTGTTTTCAATGGCTTCGCGGTTGGCTCCGCGGTGGGCGATGACTTTCAAGGTGGACTCCCCGGGATCGGGAACATCTTAACAACACGCGGAGCGTATTGCATCACCTGCGTCAATCGCGCCGGCTCAGGCCAGGCGGAACTGCTTCTTGATCCTCTCAAGGTCTTGCGCCATGCACTTGACCCGAAGCCTTGTGCCCTCGTCCTCGTGCGTTTCAGACAGGACACGCATGTTCGCGTGGATATCCGCGGTGGCGGCGCTCTTCGCATAGGGAACAAACAGATCCGATTCGATCATGTCGCGCTCAAAATGGGCCTGGATCAGGCTGTGAAGCGCCGCGACGCTGGTCTTTTCCCGCGTCGAAAGGAATACGGCTTCCGGGAATTCCCGTTTGAGGGCAGCGATCTCCAACTGCGACAGTTTGTCCATCTTGTTGAGCACGAGCAAACTGTCGGCTCCGGTCGCGCCGATCTCTGCGAGGACTTTCCTGGTTGTCTCCAGCTGCGAGCGGAACGCGGGATCCGACGCATCCACGACAAAGAGCAACAGCGACGCGTCAAGGGCCTCGTCCAGCGTCGAGCGGAACGATGCCACAAGGTCGTGAGGGAGCTTCTTGATGAACCCGACCGTGTCCGAGATGAGGACGCGCGGTTTTGTCTCCGGAAACATCACCCGGACGGTGGTGTCGAGGGTCGCGAAAAGTTTGTCAGCGACGAGCACCTCGCTTTTGGTCAGGGCCCGCATCAAGGACGACTTTCCCGCGTTCGTATATCCCACCAGCGCGACTTTCAGGTGCTCGCTGCGTCTCGCGCGGCGAAGGGCTTGATCCTTGTTGATGGTTTCGATCTCGCGGCGCAGCGCGGCGATCTTGTCCCGGATGCGCCGGCTTTCCAGTTCGTGCGCGGTTTCCCCGACCCCTTTGGCCCCGATTCCGCCGCCCTGTCGCTCGCCCACCCCCGTGACCCGGATCCTTGGCGCGAGGTAAGTCAGGCGCGCGATCTCGACCTGGGCGCGGGCCGCCGGGGTCTTGGCGTGACGGTAGAAAATTTCCACGATCACACCGGTGCGGTCGAGGACATCGACGCCAAGGGCTCCTTCGAGGTTGCGCAGTTGCGTCGGGGTCAACTCATTGTCAAAAACGACGAACTGGACCCGCTCGCCCTCAGCGACTTTTGTACTTTCGTTGACGCTGTCCTGGTCCTCATCCGGGGCTTGTGATTCGGCATCGTCGTCTTCGTCTTCATGGCGGGCGTGCACTCCGGCCTTGGTCCTGACGACCGGCTTGTTGGATGTGACGATCCCGCTCCCCTCCGTCCAGCGCGCGATTTCCCGGAGCTTGCCGTCACCCACAACGGATCCCGCCGCCGGGGAATTTCTTTTTTGGCTAATGGTTTCAACGACATCCATGCCGAGCGTGTGAACGAGCCGCCCCAGTTCCGCCAGGGAAGCCGCGTGTTCCGCGTCGCTTGTTCCCGGCAGCTGAACGGAGACCAACAGAGCTCGTGGGCGTTTCTTGCCAATGATTTCGTTGGTCATTTTTGAAGTTCCTGTCGTGGATTCCTTCGCCATTCTTTTGACGGAGAGGGTCCCGGAATAGCAACTTGCTACAATAGGAGCAAGGCAAGTCGGTCACCAGGAGGCGTCCTCATGAAGATTTCAAGGCCGGTCGTGATTGCGTCCATGTTGGTGTTCGCCCTGGCGGGTACGTCAGAGGTGTTCGCTGCGCCGGGGAAGTCGTCGCCGGCAGGGGCGACGTCGTCGTCGTCGTCGTCATCATCGTCCGGAGGCTCCTCGGGGTCCCGTAGTTTCATCCTGACGGTGCCGTTGGTTTCGATGACCCGTGACGCGGTATTTCGTGGCGAACTCAACACGGTGTCTGCCTCGTTTTCTGTCGAGTCCGCCTTCATGGGCGCGGCGGAGGAGTACCCGGAAGAAAAGCTCCTTTTGACAGGCGACTCCATGATCACCAGTGGGCGTCAGGCGTCCATCCTGGTCAGCCGGTATTCGAACCAGTCGAACATGTCCGGATGGTTCTGGACGCTTGGCGCCGGCGCCCGCCAGATGGACGGGATCTGGAAGACCAGCCCCAGCACCCTGGCGCTGATGACCGGTATCAACCTGGTCCAGGACAGTGCCGGAAAGGTCTTGCACAATTACAAGGCAACCGGCACGACCGGGCACGCCCGGGTCGGGTACCGCTGGGTTTCCCGGTCCATCCCCCTGGCCATTGGTGGCCACATCGGAATCCGCCATTTCGAGGGCAAATTCGAGGACGCGGCTCCGCTGGACCCGGATTACACGCCTCTGGCAGTCGACGAGAAAGCCTCCCTGCGCCGGCGATACATGACCAGGCTGGAGCCGGCAGTTGAGTTCGGGCTGGCTTTCTGAATTTCCTCGAAGCACGACCTCCGCGAACTTTCCTTTAAACCCTTTGCGGTGATAGGGTCTCTGGGCTAAAGCCTTGCTTTTGGTCAAGCCCGGAGATGTTGTGCGGATCGCCATAGACGCGCGCATGTTGAAATCAGGGACGATGCACGGGATTGCCCGGTACGTCCACGAGCTGGTCAGTTGCCTTCGCGAAACGGGAGGCGATCACCGTTTCTTCGTTTTCGTCAATCCTGGCAGTCCGCTGGAGTCCATGTCGCTGCCCTCGAACATGGAACTTGTGACGGCGCGTACCCGGTGGATCAGCTTGTTGGAGCAAGCTGAGCTTCCGAGCCTGCTGCGCCGGTTGCGAGCCGACCTGTTTCACTCGCCGTCGTTTGTCGCGCCGTTTTACTCGCCTTGCAAGACGATCATGACCATTCACGACTTGAACCACATGGTCTTGCCGCAGTTTTACACGCCGTTTCATCAGGCCTACTACAGTTTTTTCGTGAAGCGTTGCATCAAGAGGTCGGAAGCGATCCTCACGGTCAGCCAGTTCAGTCGCGACGAGATCATCCGGACTTTGAAGGTGCAGCCGGAGAAAGTCGCTGTGACATACAATGGCGTTTCGCCCAATTACCGCAGGGTGACAGACCCGGAGAAGCTCCAGTACGTTCGCGACATCTATGAACTGCCGGAACGGTTTGTTTTCTGCCTGACCAACAACAAGCCGCACAAAAACGTGCATCAGTTGGTCCGGGCGTACAGTTATTCGGGGCTCAAGATCCCGTTGGTTCTCGCGTGTCCGTTTGATCCGGGAATCCTCAGCATCGCGGACCAGTATGGCAAGAAACACCTGGTTTTCTTCTCGAAGTTCATCGATGAGGACCATCTGCCGGCGGTTTATTCCCTGACCGACCTGTTTGTTTACCCATCAACGTATGAGGGGTTTGGGCTGCCGCCGTTGGAAGCCTTGGCGTGCGGTTCGCCGGTGGTGGTCGCGCGTTCATCAAGCCTGCCCGAAGTGGTGGGTGATCTGGCAATTTTCGCCAATCCTTTCGACTACCAGGACATGGCAAGGGCCCTTCGCGCCGGCATGAACGACACTGTCGCGCGCGAGCGGATGCGTCAGAACGGCTTGCGGCATGCCAGCCAGTTCTCGTGGCAACTGATGGCGCGCCAGACGCTGGCGATATATGAGGCCTGCGGACGCGGCAAAAAAATATCGGAGGTCGCCGGTGCGGATTGGCATTAACGGTCGCTTCCTGGTCGCGAAACGGACAGGGGTCCAGCGCGCGGCGTTCAACCTTATCCGCACCCTCGTCGAGATCGACCGGGAGAACGAGTACCTGATCTTCACCGGTCGCGGCCAGGCGGGGCGACCGGAATGGAATTATCCCAATGTTCGCGTCATCGAGTCAGACCTGCGTGAAGGGGAAAGTTTCCTGAATCACGTCTGGGAGCAGTTCTGGTTGCCGGTACTGGCGCGCGGCTACAGGGTTGACTTGCTGCACTCACCCGCGAACGTCGCTCCACTTTTTTATCGCGGCAAGTCGGTCGTGCACATTCACGACTTGTGTTTTGTCGTGAATCCGCAGTGGTACAGTTTCACTTTCCGCACCGTTTACAACTTCATCATTCCACGCCTTGCCCGTCGCGCGTCGCGGGTGATCACTTGCAGCAACAATTCAAAGAACGACCTGCTGCATTTTTGCAATTTACCCGCGGACAAGGTCAGTCTGGTGTACTGGGCCGTCGATGACACGTTTCTTCAGAGAACTTCGGGCGAGACCAAAGTTGACATCGCGGAACTGGGCGATTTCATCCTGTACGTTGGATCCCTGGAACCGCGGAAGAACATCAACACCCTGATCGCGTCGTATGTGCAGTTGCGACGCGACAACCCCGGGCTGAAGCCAAAGCTGGTCCTGATTGGTGGTGAGAGCCCGTTGTTCGCTGATGTGCGGTTGCGTGTGAAGGACTACGCTGGCGATATCGTGTTCAAGGGTTTCATCGACGACGAGACTTTGAGGGCGTATTATTCGAAGGCTGCGCTCGTGGCCTACCCGAGTCTGTACGAAGGTTTCGGGTTGCCCCCCTTGGAGGCCATGGCCAGTGGTACGCCCGTGGTGACTTCCGATGGATCGTCTCTGCCCGAGGTCGTCGGTGATGCCGCGTTCATGGTGGATCCGCGCAGCACCGAGCAGCTCACCGGAGCGATGGTCCGCCTGCTCACCGATCAGGGGCTGAGGAAGAAGTTGATCGATTCCGGCCGGCGACAGGTCGAGCGTTTCAACTGGTACCGTGTTGCGCGCAACACCCTTGCTGTCTACTATGAGGTCGCCAGAGAGGGCGACTCCTCTGAGGGTGGCAAGTTGAAGGCGAGCGGTTCCGCGCACCATTTTGTGCCTTTTGACGCGTGGAAACGACTGGTGGCTCTGGAAGAGCGCCACCTGAACGCGATCCGCGCTCATTCGTGACGTCATGAGTTTCACAGGTTTTCCCGGAGAGAGTTTTTCCACAATGCGTCGACAGAAGATCAGCCAGTTGTTGTCGTCCGGCACCGCGGGTCAGGCCATTACCATTTGCGGATGGGTCAGAAGTCGCCGGGAGTCGAAGAATTTTGCCTTCGTTGTCTTGAATGACGGATCCTGTCAGGACACGATGCAGTGTGTCGTGGACGCGGGAACCGCGGCTTTTGACATGTTGGCCAAGTGCCAGACCGGCGCGGCCATCCGGGTCGAAGGTGTGCTGAAGGAATCTCAGGGCAAGGGGCAGAAGTGGGAAGTTCAGGCCTTGGCGATCGAAGTATTCGGTGAAGCCGATCCTGAGACGTACCCCCTGCAGAAGAAGGGGCACACGCTGGAATTCTTGCGTGATATTGCCCACCTGCGTCCGCGGACCAATACTTTTGGCGCGGTTTTCAGGATGCGCAGCGCGTTGGCGTGGCACGTTCATGACTTTTTCCAGCGGCGCGGTTTCCGTTGGGTTCACACGCCGATCATCACGTCCAGCGACTGTGAAGGCGCCGGGGAGATGTTCACGGTCACGTCGATGGACCTGGCCAAGGTCAAGGCCGGACCGGGTGGGGCAGTGGATTTCAGTCAGGACTTCTTCAAGAAACATGCTCATTTGACCGTCAGCGGTCAGCTTGAGGGTGAGTTCATGGCGATGGGGCTGGGGGATATCTACACCTTTGGTCCGACATTCAGGGCTGAAAACTCTAATACAACCAGGCACTTGTCCGAGTTCTGGATGATCGAGCCGGAAATGGCGTTTGCCACATTGCAGGACGACATGGCGCTGGCGGAGGATTTTCTCAAGCACCTGTTTGCTGCCGCCGTGCGTGACTGCCGACCGGAACTCGAGTTCCTTGAAAAGCAGTACCAGACGATCAAGATCGATGACCTCGCGCGACTGTCCGAAACAAAGTTCGCGCACGTCACTTATACCGATGCTGTCGCGGAATTGAAAAAGGCGCCGGTCAAATTTGAGTTTCCCGTGGAGTGGGGGATCGATCTGCAGTCGGAGCACGAGCGTTACCTGACGGACGTGATCTTCAAGGGGCCGGTGATCGTCACTGATTATCCCAAGAAAATCAAGGCGTTCTACATGAAGCAAAATCCGGACGGCAAGACTGTCGCGGCGATGGACGTGCTGGCGCCGCGCATTGGCGAGATCATTGGCGGCAGCCAGCGTGAGGACCGCCTCGATGTCCTTGAGGCCCGCATGCGGGAAATGAACCTCCCGGTCGAGGAAATGGGATGGTATCTGGATTTACGCCGTTACGGGTCTTGTCCGCATGCCGGGTTCGGGCTGGGATTCGAGCGATTGGTCCAATATGTCAGCGGGATGGGCAACATCCGGGACGTGATTCCGTGCCCCCGGGCCCCTGGTCTCATCAGTCACTGATTGTCTATTGACGGTAGCGCGCAGGTTCAGATATACGCACAGCCTGTTTTCCGAGTTTTTAGTGCGATCCCTTTGGAGTTTCTGGTTCATGAAAACCTACAGTGTGAAGCCAACAGACGTGAAAAAGCAGTGGGTTGTGGTTGACGCCGCAGGCCAGACTGTCGGCCGTCTGGCAACAGAAGTGGCCCGCGTATTGCGCGGCAAGCACAAGCCTACTTTCGTCCCGCATCTCGATACCGGCGACAACGTCGTGGTCATCAATGCCGAAAAAGTGAAGTTCACCGGCAACAAGATGAAGGACAAGTTCTACCACCACCACACCGGTTATGTCGGCGGGATCAAATCGATCTCCGCGGAGAACCTGATGGCGAAGAAGCCGGAGCGCGTCCTTGAGATCGCGATCCGCGGCATGCTGCCGAAGGGTCCGCTCGGTCGCAAGATCGGCCTCAACCTGAAAGTGTACGCTGGCAGCGAGCATCCCCATGCCGCTCAGAAGCCGGTCGCCATGAAACCCCGTCTCGGAGCCCGCTAATCCATGGCAAAGACGAAATACATCCACGCAGTTGGCAAGCGTAAAACCGCAATTGCCCGTGTCTACATGAAGCCGGGAACCGGCGTCATCACCATCAACAAGCGTCCGATGGACGAGTACATGGTACGCGACACCTCGAAAATGGTGATCATGCAGCCGCTCGAGCTCACCGACACAGTCGGCAAGTTCGATATCCTGGTCAACGTTCTCGGTGGCGGTCTCAATGGCCAGGCCGGCGCGATCCGTCACGCGATCTCCCGCGCCCTCGCTGAGTCGGACCCGGAGAAGCGCTCGGTCCTCAAGTCGAACGGCTTGATCACCCGCGACGCCCGGAAGAAAGAGCGTAAGATGTACGGCCTCGCCGGTGCCCGTCGTCGCTTCCAGTACTCCAAGCGTTAATCGATTGTTCTTTCCAAAAACTGCCAGTGCGAGCTGGCAGTTTTTTTTTACCCGAATTCTGGAGGTCTCCATTGTCCGACAATATTGATGATCTGAGTGTTGAGTTTGTGCAGGACGATCGACTCGTCGTGAAGCAAGTTGACAAGAAAATCCTGACGCGCGGCAATTGGACGACGATCATGTTCAAATATGTCGAGATGGACAAGAAGAGCGGCGAATACGGGCAGCCCAAGGTGTCCATCCGTCGTTACCAGAAGCGTAGCGGCGTTTATCGGATGCAGAGCAAGTTCAACATCAGCAGTGGCAAGCAGGCTCACATGATCTCGGGTGCCTTGATGTCCTGGTTCCCTGAGGCAACCGCGGGCGGCAAGGAAGAGGACGGGGAGTAAGAGAGGATCCTTCGGCTCCGCCTCAGGATGACGGGGGAGAGAAGATCCTTCGGCTCCGCCTCAGGATGACGGGGTGGGTTTGTGCTTGCGCAGCCACTTGAACGCCTGGCGCGCTTCACCGCGTTCTTTCGTGCGCCCCCACTCTGCCGGGACAACGTCATAGACAACGTGTTCGGGCGCATGGGTCGAATTGCGATCTCTCAAGAAAGAACCGAAATCCTTCACGGTACTGATCTGGGTTGTCCCCTCCTCGTAGCAAACATCGCGGGCGATCGTGATGGCCGCGTCTCCGACGGGTAGCACCCGCAGTCCGCCGCGTTCATACAGTGCCGCGCAATGGGCGGCCAACAGGTTCAGAACGGCGGTCTTGGCCGTTTCCTGGCGTCCCGACTCGATCCATATGACCAGTTCCGCGTGGGTGAAAGTCGTGTAGGTTGCGTGTGTTTCTGCCCAACCGAGGAACATTTGTTCCGGCTTGGCGCCGGCAGGCTTGGCTTGGGCTGGATTCAATTTCAGTACCCAACGTCCTGCGATGTTGGGCAGTTGTCCCTTGTGACGGGATCTTGACGGTGCGAAGCCGGCAGGTGCCCTGAACGTTAACGTTTGCAGCGGGGCAGCCGTTGCTGCAAAATAATTGGTGTCACCCTGTTCCCAATAGACCGCTGGCGACCAGACGAGGTCACCAGCCATGATCGAGATGTCGAGTCGCAAGGTTTCAGTGCGCGGTAGCTCGAAACGCATGCCTGACTTCTGCTGTTTTCGGAATAGCATGTTTTTGACTCCCGCCAGTTTCAATTCGAAGTTTATGTGAAGTCAGCGCTGCGTGCCACGGAGTTCAGCTCGTCCCAGGAAAACAAAGGGGGATCCCAATGTTCGGCAAGAAAGAGGCAAACCAAAACGGTCAGCGTCCTCAAAAGAAGTCCGCTGCCGCCGGTCGTGACGCTGCGGTGACCATCCTGACCAGCGGGTGCCACTTCAATGGCAAACTCTATTGTCGCGGATCAAGCCGTATCGGCGGCAAGATCGAGGGTCAGATCATCTCCGAGGGAATCCTCGTCATTGAGGAAGGCGCGACCATCTTGGCGGAGGTGAAGGCTGACGAAGTGATCATTCAAGGCAGGGTCAACGGCAGACTCGAAGCCAAGATCCGCGTTGAGCTCTACCCCCAGAGCCGTTTTGACGGTGATATTTACACACCGGTGCTCGTCATCAACGAAGGCGCCCAGTTCAATGGCCGCTCGATCATGAACACCGGGGCCGGCGCCTCCGCGCACCAGACCACGGAGGGTCGGAAAAACCGCGTTCTGCCCATGGCGGCAGGTGCCGAGGTCGCGCCGGAGATCAAGGTGAACTGAGCCAGGGGCGCGTGAGATTTTCTTTTCCAATCGTTGACGGATTTCCTGCCGGTGCCTTGCCGGAGACCCTGGCAAATGTGAACCCGGTCATGTCCAGATGGAGCACCCTCAGCCTCGAGGGTCACCGGATGGTCCCGGAAGGCCAGCGAAAGCCACCGCGACATAGCGCGGTGGCTTTGTTGTTTATCCCTCCGCTCATCGCCGGAACCCCGGCCGATGTGTTGTTGATCCGGCGGAGCGCCCATTACGGGTCGCATCGCGGTCAGATCGGTCTGGCAGGCGGTCGTGCCGAGGTTGATGACGCCGGGCCCGTAGATACTTTGTTGCGTGAGCTCCGCGAGGAACTCGGCATTCCCGGCGAGGTCCTGATGTTCCATGGCCAACTGCCGGAACGTCGCGCCATCGATGGTTCCATGGTTCTGGCTTGCGTAGTGACAGCGAATTTGACGCGCGACCGGATCAAGGCGGCTCCTGATGAGGTGGCATCCGTGCACTTCACCCCGTGGACAGCCCTGACCAACATGAAACGGGAGTCTTTCGTTTTCACAATGTTCGGAGTCCGGCGCGAGTCCGCCTTGTACCGTGTTGACGGAGTTACGGTTTGGGGGTTGACTGCTTCGATCATCACGGCGGCGGACATGCTTCCGTCTGGTCAATAAGAATGTAGCAGGAAGATCTTCAGGAGGATGAACGTGAGACTGGTTTTCATGATTGCAGCGCTTGTGGTCCCTGTCGTGGGATGCACCCAGGAACTACAGAACAAGGTCTCGCGTAGCATCCAGAACTGGACCGGGACTGACGGTGTCCTTGATGTCATCAGTGATGGCAAGGTCATGTACCGGTTCATAAAAATTGACAAGATCAGCACCGCGACAGCCACAGGAGACCGGGAAACCAGCCGGCCATACCGTTATGGATACGGTGTTCTCGATTTGAATCAGAACTTTCTCCAGGACGAGAACGAGCGTAAGATCTATTTCGAGTTCAGCGACTTCAGCACGAGTTACGTGTTCTACGAGAACCCGGGAATCGCTGTCCGCTAAGAAGAGGCTGGATCATGCGCACCCAGGATACACTCCCGTCTTATTTGAAACGCTACGTCGTCCCCCAGCGTTATGATCGATACACTCCGGTGGAACACGCCACTTGGCGCTACATCATGAGGCGGGCCCGGGACTTTTTCTCGCGTCACGCGGTGCCGGCATACGTAGACGGTATCACCAAGACCGGGATGCACATGGACAGGATCCCGAAGATAGACGATATCGACGCGCATTTGCAGGAATTCGGGTGGGGCGCGATCGGTGTGAGTGGTTTCATCCCGCCGGCCGCGTTCCTGGATTTCCAGACGCGAAGCATCATGCCGATCGCGATGGACATGCGTAGTTTGGAGCACGTCGCGTACACGCCGGCTCCCGATATCGTCCATGAGGCGGCTGGTCACATCCCGATTCTCTACGATCCACGCTATCGCGCCTATTTGCAGCGCTACGCGAACATGGCCAACAAGTCCATCATTTCGTCCGAGGACGTCCGGCTGTATGAGGCGATTCGCTGGCTCTCCGATATCAAGGAAAATCCCGACGCGACAAAGCCGGAAATCGACGCCGCGAGTGAGATGCTCAAGCAAGCATACGACGGCATCACTCATGTCTCGGAAATGGCCAAGGTGGGACGCATGGCATGGTGGACAGCCGAGTACGGGCTGGTCGGCGACTTGAAAAACCCCAGGATTTACGGGGCCGGGTTGCTCTCGTCGGTTGGTGAAAGTGAACATTGCCTGTCTGACAAGGTTCGAAAGATCCGGTTGACGGTGGATTGCGTCGAGCAAGGTTACGACATCACAGAACCGCAGCCGCAGTTGTTCGTGGCCGAGTCGCTGGAGTCCTTGCCGGGTATCCTGGCGCAACTTGAGGAGACGCTGTCCTTCCGGAAAGGCGGAGTTTCAGGACTTCATCAGGCGTTGATCTCGAAAGCCGTCAATACCGTTGTCATGGAATCAGGCGCGTCGGTCAGCGGTATCATCGAGTCATACGAGGTCGAGGAATCGAAAGACGGACGCGTTGACTTTCTCAAGTTCAAGGGACCTGTGCAGCTCGCCTGTGGCGAAAAACAACTGCCGGGACAGGGACGTGATCGCCACCCGGAAGGGTTCAGCAGCCCGATCGGGTGCTTCGCGTTTGCGCCGTCAAAGGCACCTTGCAAACTTCGGGATGACGAGTTGAAGGCAGGCGGTATTGTCGCTGGCTCGCGATGCACGGTTGATTTTGTCTCCGGGTTCAAGGTCGCAGGGATCCTGAGGAAGATCGTTCGCGACGGGGACAAAATCCTTTACATGACTTTCGCGGACTGCACGGTTACACGCGGCGGCAAACGTTATTTTGAGCCGGCGTGGGGCGAATTTGACATGATCATCGGCAGCAAGATCGCCTCGGTGCATGGTGGTCCGGCTGAACGCCAGACTTATGGCGAGTACGATCTCGGTCAGGTCAGCAGTTCTCCGGGACGTTCCTCGCCCTTCACAGAGCACGAACAAGAGATGTTCAGGGCATACGCGACGATCCGCGAGGTTCGTGGCCGTCACATCGGCCCGAAGGCAACCCAGGCAAACAACGAAACGAACGCAAGGGATGCCTTGGCATTGGCGGACCTTGCGGAAAGCGTCATCAAAATTCATCACGATGAATGGCTGGTTGGCCTGGAATTACTTGAGATCGCGACGCAGCGTCCGGCATTGGTCTCTTCGAATTGGACGGTTCCCTTGCGGGAGGTCATTGGTCATCATGCCAAGACGAAGGGATCGTTGGCGGAGGAGCTCCTCGGTCGTGGTTTGGAATTGCTGTCCGTCGTTGATTGAGAAGAAATCCAGATAATCTTGTAACCTTGGGGGGACGGGTATGCCAGGTTGGAAATCTTGTCCGGGTCATCAGAGGCTGCCGGTGCTTCGGGTGAGTGTGGTCATTTTTGCTGCCTGCCTGTCATCCATGATTCAGGGTTGCGCAACCAGCGCAGGACCGCGGCCGGAAGAGCCACTGAAAATTTCTGACAGTCCCGGCCCCGATGCGCCGAAGGTGGTCCCGTTCAAGCAGACAACTGGCTTGGCGGCATATTCGGTGGCTGCCCCTGACGATTCCGATTCCCACGACGGGAAGTCCAGAAAAGGCGCCAAGTCCCTGAAAAGTCAGACGCAGCAGTCTGTTGAATGGTTCACCTGCCAGCTGGAAAAGGCTGGAGGGGTTGTTCTCATGGCCCATGACGAGGATTCTGGATTCGACTCGAAGGATTTTTGCAATGCTCCAGAAGCACAAGCTTTTTTGGCTTCCGGTCTCAATGTCGCGGGATTCAACCGGCCGGGGTTCGGAAGTTCAACGGGGGAGCGAGACCTTGTGGGCAAGCATTCCCAACAAGCCGCTCTGGTCGCAGCCGAGTCGATTCTAAAGGCCAATGCTGGCATCGGTGGCCCTTACTCCGGGTCGTACGGTTACGGGACCGGAGCCACCGCAGCGTCTTTTTTCGCCAAGCAGTCCGGCAATTTGCAGTGGTTGATCGTGGGTGGCGGAATGTTTGATTTTGAGCAGGTGGCCAGAACATCTGATGATCGCCAGCTTGTCGATCTGATCAAAAAAGCATCAGGCAAAGAAGGTGAAGTCGCGTACGAGATCCGTTCCATCGGCTATGACGTGAACGGATTGCCCGCACGCGTGGCTATTTTCCGCGGCAAAGACGATACGATTTCGCCCCATGATCAAGCGCATGCCTTTCGCGATGGTCTGGCCGCCTCTGAGTGCAAAGTGACCTTTCAGGAGATTGCGGGAATCGGTCACAAGATCGGTCCGCGCCAGTTGCGTCAAATCCTCGACGTCATGATCACTTCGGTCCGCTGACGCGGCATCTGGGCAAGTATTTCCCTATACGTGCGAACCCTTGCAAACCTCTGGTTATTACCGGACCATTGAGGTAGGACACTAGGGCCGCTTGCGGCTTTTCATGATTTTTTCTCGGGAGTTAGGGATGGCTGTTGACGTCAAGGTCCCGTCCGTCGGTGAGTCCGTCAAGGAAGGGATGATCCATCGCTGGCATGTAAAGAGTGGCGACTATGTCGCGCGTGACCAGGTCCTCGTTGAACTTGAGACAGACAAAGCTACGGTCGAAGTCGTCGCCGAAGCGGCGGGCGTTGTCACGCTCGGTCGCAAGCAAGGCGACACCGTTGCCGTTGGTGAGGTGATCGCAAGCATCGACACTTCTGCGGCGAAGCCCGCTGGAGGAGCCCCTGCGGCCGCCCCGGCTCCGGCAGTCGCGGCGCCTGCGGCTCCCGCAGCCCCAGTTCCCGCGCCTGCAGCGTCGCGTGTCGACGCTGCGCAGACAATGAGCCCGGCGGTTCGTCGCATCGTTGCGGAAACCGGCATCGATCCGGCAAGTGTCGAGGGTACGGGTCGCGGTGGCCGCTTGACCAAGGGTGATGTTTTGGCCGCAACTGCAGGCGGCGCTCAGGCCACTGCCCCGGCTGCTCCTGCGAAAGCGCCGTCCGCCCAATTCGCTCCTGCCGCGCGACCGCCCGGCAAGCGCACGGAGCGTCGCGAGCCGATGAGCATGTTGCGTCGCCGCATCGCGGAGCGCCTCGTCGAAGCCCAGTCGACTGCTGCCATCCTGACGACGTTCAACGAAATCGACATGAGCGCCGTGATGGCCTTGCGCGGCCAGTACAAGGATACCTTCAAGGAAAAATACGGAGTGTCCCTCGGTTTTATGGGCATTTTCGTGAAGGCTGTGATTGAGGCGCTAAAGGCGTTCCCGGCAATCAACGGTTGGATCGAAGGCAATGAGATCGTTTATCACGACTACTACGATATCGGGGTTGCCGTGTCCGGTGACCGCGGCCTGGTGGTTCCGGTTGTTCGCGACGCGGACCACCTTTCCATTGCCGGGACTGAAGCGGCAATCGGCGCTTACGCAAAGCGCGCCCGCGATGGAAAGATCACCGTTGACGAACTCACTGGCGGTACATTCACGGTCTCGAACGGCGGTGTCTTTGGATCCTTGATGTCGACCCCGATCCTGAATCCGCCGCAGAGCGGAATCCTCGGCATGCACAAGATCCAGGAACGGCCGGTGGTTGTGAACGGCCAAATCGTCATTCGCCCGATGATGTATGTCGCGCTGAGCTACGATCACCGCATCGTCGATGGTCGCGAAGCCGTGCAGTTCCTTGTGAAAGTGAAAGAATGCGTTGAGGATCCGGCCAGGATCCTTCTGGGAGTTTGATTCATGGCAGCTGAAGGCGACAACACGCAGTTTGACCTCGTTGTGATCGGTGGCGGACCGGGAGGTTACGTCGCTGCGATCCGTGCGGCGCAGCTTGGGCTCAAGACCGCGTGCGTCGAATCCCGCGGCACCCTCGGCGGCACGTGCCTCAACGTTGGGTGTATTCCGAGCAAGGCGTTGCTGCAGTCGAGCGAGGCATACTCGGAAGTGCGGCACAAGGTGGCCGAGCACGGTGTCAAGGTTACGGGTGTATCACTTGATTTGCCCCAGATGATGAAACGCAAGGACGAGATTGTAAAAGGCCTGACGCGCGGCATCGAAGGTCTGTTCAAAAAGAACAAGGTGACCTGGTTGCAGGGACACGGCCGTTTTGCCGGCAAAGGCCAGGTGGCAGTGGACGCAGCCGATGGTACGAGCAAGACGTATGCGGCGAGCAAGGTCATCATCGCCACGGGCAGTGAGCCGGTGGAGCTCAAATCCATCGCTCCGTTTGACGGCAAATTCGTTATCAGTTCGACAGACGCGCTGGCCCTGGACAAGGTTCCGGGTCACCTGGTTGTGATTGGCGCCGGAGTGATTGGTCTCGAGATGGGCAGCGTTTGGGCGCGTTTGGGCGCTAAAGTGACTGTGATCGAGGCGGCCGACAGGGTGTTGCCACCGATGGACGGGGCGGTCTCAGCGGCGATGCAGAAGATCCTCGTCAAGCAGGGCTTTGAGTTCCTCCTGAACGCGAAGCTGACCGGTACGAAAGTCGAAGGCAACCAAGTCAAGGTCGCGTTTGATCACGAGGGACAAAAAAAGGAAATCACGGCGGACAAGGTCCTGGTCGCGGTGGGACGTCGTCCGAACACGTTCAAGCTGGGGCTTGAGACAATCGGGTTGTCGTTGCAATCGAACGGTCGTGTGCCGGTCGACGCGCACTTGCAGACGCCCGCAGAAGGAGTCTACGCCATCGGTGATGTCATTGATGGCGTGATGCTGGCCCACAAGGCAGAGGATGAGGGTATCGCGGCCGCCGAGAATATTGCCGGCCAGCATGGCCACGTGAATTACGAGGCAATCCCCAATGTCGTTTACACCTGGCCCGAAGTGGCTTCGGTCGGGATGACCGAGGAACAGTGCAAGGCCAAGGGGCTCGCGTACAAGGCGGGCCAGTTCCCGTTCGCGGCGAATGGGCGTGCCAAGTGCCTTGGGAATACCGACGGATTTGTGAAGATCATCGCAGATGCGAAAACGGACCGGTTGGTTGGATTTCACGTGATCGGACCAAACGCGTCCGAGTTGATCGCGGAAGCGGCGATCGCGTTCGAGTTCGGCGGAAGTGCCGAAGACCTCGCGCGTTCGACGCACGCGCACCCGACTTTGGCGGAAGTCATCAAGGAAGCCGCCTTGAGTGTGGACAAGCGCGCGATTCATATTTGACCTGACGGAAGGGAATCGACATGGCGTTGGGACAAGACGGTTTGGGCCGGTTTTCTTACGCGACCGGTGAAAATGCGGCCTATATCGAGGATATGTACGCAAGATACAAAAAAGATCCTGTGTCCGTCGACGAAGGTTGGCGCAAGTTTTTTGAGGGCGTGGAATTTGCCTCCGGTCCGGGTATTTCTGCTGGCGCTGGAGCGGGCTCGCACGACGAGGCCAAGGTTGAAGCCTGGATCAACGCGTTCCGGCGTCTTGGTCATCTCTCGGCAGACCTGAATCCCCTGGCTGAAAAGCCCGCCCTCCGGGATGACATGAAGGCGGAGGCTCACGGCCTTGACCATGTGAGCGATTCGGAAGTCTTTCACCCGGCCAATTTGCCTGGTTCGGATGCCATGACTTTTGGCGCGGTCCGCGACTTGATGGTCGCGACATACTGTGGAAGGATCGGCGCTGAATTCCGCGAGATCGACGATATCGACATGGTCCGGTGGTTCCAGGACAAGATGGAAACTTGCCGGAACCGGCCGCAATTCTCTCCAGATGTTCGCAAGCGTATCCTTCAGAAATTGATCGAAGCGGAAGGGTTTGAGCGATTCCTGCAGGCCCGTTATCTGGGCCAGAAGCGTTTCTCGCTGGAAGGTTGCGATGCGTTTGTCCCCTTGATGGATGTGATCATCCGTGACAGCGCAAATGCCGGTGTTGATGAGATCGCGATTGGCATGGCGCACCGTGGTCGCCTGAATACGCTGGTCAACATCATGGGCAAGAGCAAGGAGCTCATGCTGAAGGAGTTCGAGGGGACCGAGTTCCGCGCGCACGACATTGA
Source organism: bacterium (assembly GCA_010029825.1). Taxonomy (GTDB): domain Bacteria; phylum Bdellovibrionota_B; class Oligoflexia; order Oligoflexales; family RGVZ01; genus RGVZ01. Next base: position 18,943 of record RGVZ01000018.1, read on the forward strand.
CGGGGACGTGAAGTATCACATGGGATTCGCGTCCGAAGTCCAGACCATCGATGGCAAGAAAGTCCGGATGTACTTGTCGCCAAATCCGAGTCACCTTGAGATCGTGAATCCGGTGGTTGAGGGATTTGTCCGCGCGCGTCAGCGCATGGTCGCGGGAAATGACGCGTCGCGCATCCTGCCGGTCCTCGTGCATGGCGACGCCGCCTTCATGGGGCAGGGCGTTGTTGTCGAGACGCTCAACTTGTCACAACTTGACGCTTACAAGACCGGTGGCACGATTCATGTCATCACGAACAACCAGGTTGGATTCACCACTGACCCGAAGGACGCGCGTTCATGTACCTATGCGTCGGGTATCGCCAAGGTCGTCCGGGCGCCGGTCCTTCACGTGAACGCTGATGATCCTGAAGCAGTGATCTGGTGTGGAATGCTGGCCGTGGAGTTCCGCCAGAAATTCCAGCAAGACATCGTCATTGACTTGATCGGATATCGGCGCCATGGCCACAACGAGACGGATGAACCCGCGTTCACGCAGCCGGTCCTGTACCGCAAGATCGCCGCGCAACCGACCGTTTTGACGAAGTATGCCGCGGAGGTCACCGGCGCGGGCGTCGTTCAGCAAGCTGAATACGACGGGATGAGCGAAAGCTACAAATCTGCGATGCAGTCAGCCTTTGAGACGGTGCGCGCGGGTAAATTGCCGAAATCGGCCTACCCGTTGCCTCCTGAGTCGATGGCAAGATCCGTCAATCACGAAATGGTGGACGACAACGAGTTCTGGAAGCCGGTAAAGACATCCGTTCCGGCCACCGCGATCCGCGATCTCGGGGCCAAGATGACCGCGGTGCCGGCTGGTTTCAATCCGCACCCAAAGATCGTTCGATTGCTGGAGACGCGGCGTAAGATGCTCGATGGCGCCGGTGCGGTGGACTGGGCCATGGGCGAGTTGTTGGCATTCGCCACTCTGGCGACAGAGGGTCATCATGTTCGACTTTCCGGTCAGGACTGTCAGCGCGGGACTTTCAGCAGCCGTCATGGTGTGATCCACGATGTCGAGACCGGGAAACCCTTGAACCTGCTCGCGAACCTGTCCAAGGACGAGGCCGAAGTTGAACTCATCAATAGCCCCCTCAGCGAGGCGGGCGTGATGGGTTTCGAATTCGGGTATTCCGTCGCCGATCCGGATGCCTTGGTCATCTGGGAGGCGCAGTTTGGGGACTTCTGCAACGGCGCGCAGATCATCATCGATCAGTTCCTGAGCGCGTCGGAGGCGAAGTGGAAACAAACCAGCGGTCTGGTCCTGATGTTGCCCCATGGCTACGAGGGCCAGGGACCTGAACACTCCAGCGCCCGCCCCGAAAGGTTTCTGCAGCTTTGCGGACACCTCAACATGCAAGTGGTCAACTTGACGACGCCAGCGCAGCATTTCCACGCGTTGCGGCGCCAGCTGGCCCGGAAGTTCCGCAAACCGCTGGTGATGATGACGCCGAAGAGCTTGCTGCGGCATCCGGCGGTGATCTCAACCATCGAGGAATTTGCCTCGGGTGAGTTCCGTGAGGTTATCGACGAATCCGGTTTGAAGCCGGCAGATGCCCGCAAGGCGTCTCGCCTGGTGCTCTGCACAGGTAAGGTCTTTTATGAACTCGCTGAAGCCCGCGCGAAAGCGACCGGTCCCGCAGCCGGCGTGCCGGTGATTCGCATCGAGCAGTTGGCGCCATTCCCGGATGCTGCTGTTCGCAAGGTTCTGGCGAATTACAAGGACGTAAAGCAAGTTGTCTGGGTTCAGGAAGAACCCCAGAACATGGGCGCCTGGAATTTCGTTCGTCCGTTGTTGCAGGATCTCGTCAGCGAAATTTACGGGGCATCCGCGAAGCTCGAATATGTCGGTCGCAAGAGTTCCGGCACGACAGCCGAGGGATCGTCCAAGGCGCATGTGGCCGAGCAGGCGCGGATCCTTGAGGCGGCCCTGGGTGCCGAGAGGAAGTAACCGATGCCGCGTTTCGTTTTGGCTGCACCGGTAGTTCTGATCGCCATTTTTGTCGCGTGTGTGACAACGCCGGTCACCAACCGGCAGGCCCTGAACCTGGTGTCGGACGCGCAAATGAATCAACTGGGATTGCAGGCGTGGCATGAGGTGATCGCGAAGGAAAAAATTTCGCGCGATCCGAGGTTGAGCGAAATTGTCTCCCGGGTTGGTCGCCGTATCGCGGCAGCGAGTGGGCAGAATTACGATTGGGAATTCGTCGTCATCGATTCTCCGAAAACGGTGAATGCTTTTTGTCTTCCTGGCGGCAAGATCGCTGTGTACACAGGCATCTTGCCAGTGGCGCAGAATGAAGCCGCATTGGCAGCTGTCCTGGGGCACGAAGTCGCTCACGCGACCGCTCGCCATGGGGCGGAGCGCATGAGCCAAGGGCTCGTCGCACAATTTGGCATGCAAGTTGTCGATCAGGCGATGAAGGATTCGAAATACCGTGGCCTTGCGGTGGGCGCCCTTGGTGTCGGCGCCCAGTTCGGTGTCCTGCTTCCGTACAGCCGACTGCACGAGGCAGAGGCCGACAAAATCGGTCTGTTATACATGGCCAAGGCAGGTTACGACCCGGTCGAGGCGCCAGCACTGTGGCTTCGGATGGCTGGCACGGGGCAGCGTGTCCCTGAATTCATTTCGACTCATCCAGATCCGCTCAAGCGTGCGGAACAACTGGAGAAATCGATTCCTGATGTTTTGCCAGCCTGGTCCGCGAGTGAGCGTCAGCCAACACGAGCCATCTAAGCCGCTAACTTTCCATTAAATGTTTCCGGTCTTCCGCCGATTCCCAGAATAGTGGGAAGCGTCGACCCGGCAGGATCGCCGGCTTGGATTGAACCGGTAACAGGTGCCATGAGCTCAACAACGCGCTTCGGATGGTCGTTCATCATTGCCGCTGGCGTTTGTATAGCCGGTTGCAAGTCGACATATTCAAGAACCTCGGGGCTTGAGTCGGTCGAACAATCCGGCACCATGGCGAACCATGTGAAGTCCGTCCTTGAAAGGCCATTCGGCCGGTATCTTGGTTTCCTTCGCATATCAGACGAATCGAAGATGGCAATTGTGATGGACGTTGTGCCAGAGACTTCCGCGGCACACTCCGGCTCGATGCGCGCGATCATGCGCGTGCACCTCGGGGGCTTTGGATCTTCTGAGTTTACCTCATTTTACTTCCCGCGGATTGAGTCCGGATTTGATGGCTCCTTGAGTTTCTTTGGACCCGATGAAGGTAGTCAGGCTGTCAATCTGGACGGTGGCCGGATCGTCGATGGTCGTTTTTCCGCACGCCTCTCATATTCCAGCGGCGAGACATCAAGGACCGGATACGTGGAAGCTCGCTTGTACGGGCCCGGCGACGCGGTAATCGATGACATTCTGTCGATTGGAGGGAAAGTTCCTGCGATTGGACCATTGTCGGGTGAATATACGGCTTTTTGCGATGGTCATCAGTCTGTGTTGCAGCTTGAATTCAGCCGGTGGCACCGCCCTTCACCGGACACGAAAACTGGTTTTCTGCCCGGAGCCGTCCTGACCGGGCGTCTTGGAGTCGTTGCCCGCGACAACTGTCCAGACGATTCCTCTCGATGCGTGCAAAAGATCTTTCGCGCAGGCACTTTTGATCCATTCACCGGCCAGCTCGCCCTGCGTTCGTCGACAGGTGAGACGATGTGTCATGTCAGCGGTGGCGCGGTGAATTGCGATTCCTGCAGCTATTCCCGCGTCCGGCCTCTGCTCGGCAAGGATTCTGATCGTCCGGCGACTTACGCCCGGGCAGACGTGACCGTTTTTGACACTGGCTCTGGTGTTGACCTTGAGCGGCAACCGGCAACGATGTCCGGCAGCTTTTACGGCTACCTGCATCATGAGAGCACCAACACATACCAGGCTGCATCACTGAATTTGACCTTCGAAGCCGCAACGGCGACATACTCCGCGGTTGCGGCCCTGTACTTCGGCCCGGCCAGCGGTAATGAGTTTGTCGCCTACCGGTTGGATCCGGTTCCTGCCCGCCTCTTGGCTGGTCCAGTCTTGCTGGACGGACCGGGGGAGACCTTTCTCATTTTGACTTCCATGGGTGAAAAAGGGTTGGCTGGAATTTGGTACTCGAAGACGCACGGTCATATCGGAACTGTCAGTATGGTCAAGGACAGTATTCCCCCCCTCATGGCAGATGAGAAGTTGCTCATGCCAAGGCTCGGTGGCGGTTATTCTGGAGAGCAGTGGCAGCTCGACATAAAAGTGGCCTCAAATGTCTCGGAACGTGATGAGGACTTTTATCCTCTGCGCATGTTCGGAGACGCGCGCGAACGGGCCGAGGTCAAGAAGCGTCGTCTGATTCAGGATGGTACATTTGACTTTTACACAGGCGTAGTCGCTCTGAGGCTGGATGACGGGCGCATCATCGTCGGCAAGGTCTCTGAACCGGGGCTCGAATTGTTCTGGCCGCCATGGCCAAGTCTTGGCCCGGTGCTCAATACGCAGTTGGTTCAGTCGTTTTTCCGTGTTGACTCCGCGGAACGTAAATTCACGGCGCGTAAATGAATCGTTCCTCGGTTGCCATTTCCGGCGCTGTTGCGATCCTGTTCTTGTCAGGAGGTTGCGGAGGTTGTGTGACTGCCAGGTATCAAGGTTCGAAATCCGACCACTTTGATGGAATGCGTTTTTTCAATCCGGACAACGCCGCGGAGAGAACATTCGCGGAGTTTCTGAAATGGCAATTCACCCGCCAGACCAAGGACTGGCCTGAGGATCCATCAGCCTACGGAAAGCCGCTGCCACCGGACGCGATTGTCCCGGCGTCGTTTGACGGCGCGAGAGATTTCGCAAAAGTTACTTTCATCAACCATGCGACTGTCTTGATCGAATCACCAGGTTTGAACCTGCTGACCGATCCCGTCTGGTCCGAGCGCGTATCTCCGGTTTCATGGGCCGGACCCCGACGTTTTCGCCCAGCCGGGATTCCGTTCGATGGCCTGCCACGGATTGACGTCGTGATGATCAGTCACAACCATTACGATCACATGGACCTGCCGACAATCAGCCGCCTTGAGGCCTCCTTCAAGCCGCTATTTCTTGTGGCCCTTGGCGACAGGGACCTGGTCAGGAGCGCTGGCGTTCCGGCAGACAGGATCGTTGAAAATGATTGGTGGGACAGACGGTTGGTCCAGGTCCGTGGTCCCGGGGATCCGGTGGAGGTGCACTTTGTCCCTGCGCAACACTGGTCAAGCCGGACAAGTTTTGACCGGAACCTGAGCCTTTGGGGCGGTTTTTTCATCAGATGGACCAGGGGATCCATCTATTACTCAGGTGATACGGGATTTGGGGGGCACTTCAAAGCCATTCGCGAGAGGATCGGTTCTCCCGATCTGGCAATCTTGCCGATTGGCGCCTACGAGCCTCGCTGGTTCATGCGAGAGCAGCACATGAACCCCGACGACGCCGTGAAGGCGCATCTTGAGCTTCGCGCGACGGCTTCACTCGGTGTCCATTGGGGAACGTTCCAGCTGACCGATGAAGGTTATGAGGACCCAGTGCGTGAACTGACCACGGCATTGAAGTCCCGGAATGTGTCCGCCGACCGTTTTTTTGTTTTGCGCGAGGGTGCCTCGACAGGGGTGATGTCCCGCCAGTCAACGCATGACGCGCGGGCGGCCCTCGGAGCGGGTGTCGGAGACCCCGGTCCGTGAAACCGGCCCCGAACGTGTGCTCTCTGTAAAAATCGCCTGGACGTCACCAATTCTTTCGGTTGGCTCAATAACATGACCCATGGAAGCCAGTTCCCTCACGGTGGACTCCGGAGCCCATTTTGTCTCAACGAAGAGTTTGTCCGGGATCCATTGGTGGTGGATCCGCGGGGCGTGCACGGCGTCAGCCGGAGACATTTTCAGCGCCAGGTGATTGAAGATCGTTTGCAGGGTTGCTGATATGATCCGCGGCCCGCCGGGCGATCCGGCGATCATCCGGATCTTTCCCGCTGAGTCAAAGACAAAGGTCGGTGTCATGGAAGACAACGGTGTTTTCCCTGGCGCTACGGCATTCGCTGCATTGCCGGTCAGGCCAAAGGCGTTTGGTTGGGAATCCGTCCGGGCAAAATCATCCATCTCGTCATTGAGCACAACACCAGTCCCCTCGGCGACCATGCATGATCCAAATGTGAAATTCACCGTCTGTGTCGTAGCGACGGCGTTGCCATCTGGATCGAGAACTGAAATGTGGGTGGTCGAATCAGATTCATGGAGCACTGAGGCGTTCTTGATATCAAGGAAGTTCGATGGGGTTGCCTTCCGTGGATCAATGCTCTTGCGCCATTTGTCCGCAAGTTCAAATCCAATCAGACGATTGACGGGGACATCCACAAAGTCCGGGTCACCCATGAAAGTCGCCCGGTCCGCGAACGCACGACGCATGGCTTCAGCCATCAGGTGCCAATGCGTTGATGAGGCAAATCCGGATCTGACAATGGATTCTTGATCGTTGCGAAGGATGTTCAGGATCTCGATCGCGTGAATCCCGCCACTTGACGGTGGAGGCATCGAGACCACCTTTTGCCCGGCGAATTGCCCCGAGACAGGCAGACGTTTCATGACCCGGTAGTTGAGCAGATCAGACTCCTGCAACAAGCCTCCGGCCTTGCCGACCGACGAGACAATCAGGCGAGCGGTCTGTCCGTTCTTGAATTCCGTTGCCCCGTGCATCGCCACACGCGTGAGAGTTGCCGCCAGGTCTGTTTGGACCAGGGACTCGCCGAGGCGCAAGGGACGACCTTCCCGGAAAAAGATTCGCGTTGAGGCAGGATACTTGATCAGAACCCCGGCACGGTCGTGAAGTGCCGTCGCAAGTTGTGGATAAACTGAAAACCCTTCGCGGGCAATGCGGATGGCGGGTTGAAGAACTTCCTTCCAACTTAGCTTTCCGGCCTTCCTGTGGACTTCGGCGAGACCGGAAACGAGTCCTGGCGTCGCTATGGAAAGTGGCCCATCGACAGTGGCGGAGGCGGGCAAGCCCCGGTATTTTTCCGTGGTTGCGCGCGAGGGTGCGCGTTCCCTGAAGTCGAAGGCTTCGGTATGGCCGTCAAGCGCGTTGTGAGAAAGAAGGAATCCGCCTCCCCCAATTCCGGTCGACTGGGGGCGTACGACCGAAATCACGAAGGAGGCAGCGACTGCCGCGTCAATCGCGTTGCCTCCCGCCTCCATCATCGCGATTCCGGCGTCGGAAGCCAGCGGATGTGCCGCGACAACGATTCCTTTCCTCGCGTCTGTCGTGGACGCAACCCGGGACTCGCGGGTTCCTTCGTCAGGCAAGAAAAAACGAGTCGATCCGGAGACGAGCCAGTTCGAAGGATTGGTCAAACTGGCGCATCCCGCAAACATGGAAAGACAGACCGCCACAGCCGCGAATCCGTGCGCCGCGACTGGTCTGCGGTAACATTTTCGCGAAATGACAGGCATCAGTACCCGGGACTAATTTCAATTGACCTTGAGGGTAGCTGGTACATGAGCGGGATGCAGGTGGCAGGCGACCTTGAGATCTTCGCTTTTCCGGGGCGTCATCGCGAAAGTCCTGGTTTCTCCTGCTCCAATCGTCTGCGGCTCGATGTAACCGGCGATCGTGAAACCGTGCGGTTCCTGAAGGGAATTGTGGACTTTCAGTTCAACCAGTTTGCCGGATTCAATCTTGATCTCAGCTGGTGCCCATATCTTCTTGCCATTCTCCAATTTGGCTTCAAAGGAGATGACCTTGGTCGCGGTCTTGGCAAGGGCGCCCGTTGAAGTGAAAGCAAGCATTCCGAATACGAGGACTCGCGCGAAAATCTTGACAGTTACAGGAATGAACATGGTGCCTCCTTCATGGTACCCGGCCATGCGTTTTCCGGGCAGAGCTGTTTCGTGGTAAAATGTTGAACTCAGATACTGGAACAAACCATATCAGGAATGATCGGATGCTTTCAATGCCAGGTCGCGCGGACTGTTTCCGAAACCTGTTTGATGTGACCATGCCGGTCATTGGCATGATTCACCTGCCTGCATTGCCCGGATCGCCGCATTGTGACATGAGCGGTGGGTTCGAGAAGGCATGGTCGCGTATTCAATCTTCAGTCGTGGCGGACGCCAAGGCCCTCGCGGCTGGCGGCGTGGATGGGATCATGATTGAGAACTTCGGGGATGTGCCGTTTTTTCCGGGAACCAACCCGCCTCAAGTTCTCTCTTTGATGACTTCAATCGCCGCGATGATCCGTGTGGAGACCGGCAAGAGAATCGGGATCAACGTACTCAGGAATGACGGTATTTCGGCACTGGCGATCGCGCTGGCGGCCGGGGCGGGTTTTGTTCGCGTGAACGTGTTGTCTGGTGCCCGGGTAACAGACCAGGGTGTGATACAGGGCGCGGCTCATGAGATCATGCGCTACCGCCAGCAGATCGGGGCCGGGCATATCGCGGTCCTCGCGGATGTTCAGGTCAAACATTCGACACCGCTCGGAGCGCAGGCTCCGCTGGCTCAGGACGTCGATGACTTGTGCAAGCGAGCCGTGGCTGACGGGGTCATTGTCAGCGGCAGTGGAACTGGCAAGGCGGTTGACCTTGAATCCCTGCGCGCGACGAAGGCCGCTGCGGGAGATCATCCAGTGCTGGTCGGCAGCGGGGCAGCCATCGACAACATCGACGCAATCTGTCGTCATGCGGACGGATTGATTGTTGGTACGGCATTCAAGCGCGGCGGATCCGTAGCGGCTCCGGTCGAGGTGTCGCGGGTTGCGGCGTTCATGTCCGCTGTAGCGGACATCCGTTTGCGGCTTGGCCGCAACGCATGAGGCCAAACTTCTGCTTGATCAAAAGCCGGGGAGGGTATCCATGGGTTCAGCATCAAAGAGAAGCGCTCGTATTGTCGAGGCTATCGTTATACTTTGCGTGGCCGCCACAGCTGCGCTGGCCGGTTGGCGCATCGTCGAGAGCAAATATTCGGGGCAAATCGCCAACGCCAACTCTGGAGTCGCGAGCGAATGCCGTGAAGCTGAACGGTATTGTTCGACCCAGTGCGTTGCCAAGGCCGATGAATGCGTCGAATCATGCATGTCGGAATTTGCCTGCTCCATGAATCTTTGATCGCCCGCAACACATCGAAAATAATACAAAAAATCAATAAATTCCTGGCTTTATCAATTTCCGGTAAAGCCAATTTTTTTCCTCCCGATGCATATATCAAAGGAGGAAGCACTCATGGGTGACAGGAATCCCAAGCAAAAGGAAAAATTGAAGAAGCAGCATGCCGCGGAAATGGCCCGGAAGCAGGCTGTACGCGATTCCCACACGCACCGGTCCATTCCAGAGGGAGGTCCGCCGCATCAGGAAGCCCACGGTGACCACAACAAGCACGATCACAACAACAACCAGCACCATCACAAGAAAGCCGGTTGAGATCTTCCACTGCGTGAGTCACGTCGCGCTTGCCGCGCAAGAAAGAACCCCGCTGGAGAATTCCGGCGGGGTTTTTCTTTTGGTTCCCGTAAGTTAACCTGAAAGGATGAAATGCGTAACTGTCAGCAATTTCTTTCCAGCCCATCAGGGGGGGCTCGAGATTGTTGTGGGCGAACTGATGTCCAGGCTCGCTGCCGCCGGCGTGACGATTGACTGGTTCGCCTCGAGCCCCGCGCCCATGGCGAATCCATCATTGCCGGGACTTCGCCACCACGGGGTCCGGGCGTGGAATGGTATTGAGGATCGCTTCGGGCTGCCCATGCCTTTTTGGCATCTGAAGGGAATCCTTGCCCTGACCCGTGCCATTCGTCGATCTGATCTCGTTTTCATCAACGACTGCCTGTACTTTTCAAGTTTTATTGCGTGGCTGCTGGCCCGCGCCTGCGGCAAGAAAATCGTCGTGCTTCAGCATATTGACGAGATTCCCTTCAAATCAACTTTTCTTCGTATTGTCATGAAGGCGGCATACGGTGTCGCAGGCCGTATTGTCCTGGGCGGATCAGATCGCGTTGTCTTCTGCAGCCACAAGGTTTCGGCCTACTTCACGCGCAGGTTCAAGTGGTTGAAGAATACGACGATCATCCAAAATGGTGTAGACACTTCCCTGTTCTGTCCTGACGAGCGGACCTCGCTCGCTCCCCGTCCCCGTATCTTGTTCGCTGGACGTTTTGTCGAGCGGAAGGGTCTTGATTTGCTGCGCCAGCTCGCGAGGAACTTTCCCGGGTGCGACTGGATCTTCGCTGGGTGGGGAGTGATGAATCCCGGGCGTTGGCAGTTGAAGAACGTACACGTCAAGGGGCGGCTGGATCGTCAGGCGATGGCTGCACTGTATCGTGATTGCGACTTGCTTTTGCTTCCTTCTGTCGGCGAGGGATTTCCTCTTGTCGTTCAGGAAGCGATCAGTTGTGGACTCCCGGTACTTGTATCTCCGGAAACTGCCAGTGGCGATCCCGGGGCGATCAACTTCCTGATGGTCGCGAATTTGACCTTGCCCGCGTTTGAGCAAGCCGTCCGTGCGTTTTTGCAGAGGCGCAACGTGGAGCTTGATCCTGTGGTCAGACGGAGACGTCACGACTTCGCGGTCAGTTGTTGGAGTTGGGATGTGTGCGTCCAGAGATACCTCAGCCTCTTTTCCGTGATACTTCCTGGTGGAGTCGTTCGATGAAGCAAGCCGAGCATCGTGATTTGACTGTGACTTGGGCGATTCCATGCCTGAATGAGGAGATCGCCGTTGGCGACGTTGTGAAACGTATCCGGAGATCATGTCCTCTGGGGCGTATCGTCGTATTTGACAACGGCTCCACAGACCGGACTGTTGAGGTCGCGCTGGCCGCGGGAGCGGAGGTTCGGAGGGAGTCCAGGCGAGGCAAGGGACATGTGGTGCGCCGCATTTTCCGGGACTGCGATTCGGACATCGTGATCATGATTGATGGCGACAACACCAACGAGGTCGAGGCCTGGGAAAAACTCACAAGTCCTATCGTCTCAGGCCATGCCGACATGGTCATGGGATGCCGCCTCGACCAGGCTGACGCTGGCGCTTTCAGGTCGATGCATCACGCGGGCAATCTGGTTTTGAGTGCCGTCATGCGTGGTTTTTTCAACCTGCCGGTCCGTGACGTCTTGACAGGATACAGGGCCTTCTCAAAAAAAATGTACAAGTCGATGCCAGTGCAATCAGGCGGGTTTGAGGTAGAGACGGAAATCACGTTAAAGGCTGTCGAGATGAAATGGCCGGTTGAGGAGGTCCAGACCCGTTACGCGAATCGGCCTCCCGGCAGCAAGTCGAAGTTGCGCACTTTCCATGACGGCTTCATCATCGCCTTCATGATTTTCCGGTTGCTGAAGGATTCCAAGCCGTTCACTTTCTTTGGCGCGATTTCCGCGGGAATGGTTTTTGGGGCGATCGCGGCGTGGAATTCCGGGTCAGGCATCACGGCGTCATTCCTGACGGTGTCCGCTTTGCTTTGCGGCACGACTGGTGTGATCCTGAACGCGGTTTCCCAGAGGGCCAAGGAAGTCATGCTCATCATGGCCATGCGCGAATGAAAAGCCGGGGCGACGGAAAGCTGGAGTCGACCTTTTTTTTTCCAGTGAGGGCCAGCGTTCTCGGCGGCGCCGTGATCGTTGCGGCCATGATCACTCTTTGGGGATATGGCGATACTTGCCACTACGAGTTTGTTTTTGACGACTATCCTGGAATCCTCGCGAATGTCGCGTTGAAGAAGTTCGTGGATTCCGGCCTTCCAGCGTTGGGAGAGCTCCTCGCGTTTTCGGGTGAACGGATCCTCTCGTTCCTCACCTTTGCCTGGACATGGAAATGGGCGGGCCCCGACCCGTGTTCCTTCAGGATCGTCAGCTTGCTGCTCCACATCATGACTTCCGTTCTGGCAGGTGCTTCCGGGGTCGCGTTGTACGGGTTGAGCGGAGGGAAGGCCCCGGCGCGTCGCGAGGCTCTGGCGATGTTCGTGTCGACAGCGATTTTCGCGGCGCATCCGGTGCAAACGCAGGCGGTTACGTATATCTATCAGCGGATCACGCTCCTCGCGGCGTTCTTCGGCTTGCTTTCATTTATGGCGGCTTTGCGGTGGCTGGCTACCGGCCGGAATCTTTTCCGTATGGTATCAATCATGGCTCTGTGTGCCGCTTTGTTATCGAAACCGAATGCGGCGATGGTGCCAGTCATGGTTCTTGTCGCGGCATGGTGTTTCGGGCCGGAAAAAATCCGTGGAAGCCTGGCCTGGTTCCCGCCGTTGCTGATCGTTCCTCTGTTGATGAGATTCGCCGCTGGCTCAGTAGCGGACCGGATTCATGCGCACGGAACCCCGGGGTTGGATTGGGAACTCTATTTCCTGACGCAGGGTCGCGTCATCTGGAAGTACCTTGGAATCATCGTATGGCCGCCAGCCCAGTCTGTGGACCATGTGATTGAACTGGCGCGAGACCCATGGTCGGCAGCGGGCGTCGCGGGGTTGGCGGGGTGGTTCTTGATCGCGTTGATTCTCGCCGTGGCTTTCTGGATTTGCGCGAACAGTAATTCATCTCCAACGAGGAAAGCGGTTTCCTTTGGATTGATCTGGTTTTTTACCATGCTGCTCATTGAGTCTTCCGTGATTCCCATTCGTGACCTCATGATGGAGCACCGCGTTTACCTTCCGTTTGCTGGCCTCGTCTGGATGTCCGTGCCCGCGGTGATCGCGCTCGCTGGTCAACCATATTTCGCCCGCAGGCGCTGGCTTCCGGGTGCGATGGCAGTCTTGTTTGTGACGGTGATGTCTTCCCTGACGGAATTCCGCAACAGGATATGGGAAACGCCAGAGACGTTGTGGCGATCTGTTCTGGTGACGGATCCAACAAGCCCGCGTGCCCGGCTCAATTTAGGCAATGCCCTGCTTCGGGGTGGGCGTTTTCAAGAGGCTCTCGGATTTTACGATTCTCTCGACAAGTCCGGCGCGTTGCAGGCGGACGCGCTGTACCATCGCGGTCTGGCCCTCGTCATGCTAGGCAGATTCGACGAGGCCAAGGAAGTTGCGAATCGGTTGGCCCGTGATTTTCCGGGTGAGGACCTCCGGACGTCCTATCTGTTGTCTTGGATGTCTCTGGTCCGTGGCGACTTTAGCGGTGCGTATGACGGATTTTCGAGACTTGAAGGGGCTGGTAATGGCGAGGGATTTTTCTCGCGTCAGGTACGGATGGGCAAGGTCCGTGCGGCGGCACGCCTTGCGAATACTCCGGGTCGGGATCCCGCAAGCAGGTCCGTCTGGTTGGATCGTGCCGCGTCTGGTTTGCGCCAGATTCTGGCAGCCGATCCCGCAGACGCGGAGGCGATGGTTCGTCTGGTCCGGTTGTTGGGAACCGAGGGGCGAATCCGGGAGGCGGACGAAGTGGTTGCCGCGGCGCCAGGTTTCATGGATGAGTCTGGCGTCGCCTGGTTGAGTTTGGCTCGCGCTGAATTTGTCGAGGACCCGCTAAAGCCGGATCAGGCTCTGGATACTTACCGCGAGGCCCTGCGCCGGCACCCTCGCCACCAGGGTTTGCAGATCTGGTATGGATCCTTTCTGGCAACGCTGGGGGATAATGACCGGATTCATCAGGACATCGGCGGCACTGGTGAAATTGACGCTCTTGCCGACCATGCGATCGCCGAGTCACAGAAACTGCTCGGCGCGTTGCAGGCAGATGAAGCAGTGAATCTACTCAGGCGCGTGCTGACCCTCTGTGAATCCGGCGCGAAAAAATGTTCGAGGCAGCCAGTCCTTCTCAGGAACCTTGGCAGGACCGTCATGTTGGCCGATCCTGAAGCGAAGGCTGAGGCCGAAAGCCTGATCAGCCGCGGTCAAGCTCTTGATCCTGCAGGCCCCGGCATTGGATCGGGACCCTGAAGGGACCATCGACCGCGGACGAAGCGATGTCTTTGGCAGCGTTGCCAGTCAAGACCAGTATGCCACCGGTTGTCTGGTTCTCCTGAATCCCCGGAAGTTCCAGAGTGCCCCCGTCAAATTCAAAGCGAAGTAGGGTTTTTGATGATGACGGGTCTGTCAGCGAGCGGGACACCGTCCAGGATTCTGCGTTGACGATGACTGATTGACGTCGCGCGCTTCCCGCGAGTTCCACCAGGACAATCTGCGGTTCGCTGAAGACATGTGTCCGGATCGTCATTCCGGGAAGGCTCGCCGTCCAGCCCTCGCAAAATAGCTCAGCAAATCGATGGTCAGTGTTGGCGCCCGCCGTGTCGCACAAAAGGCAACAGGCAAAGAGATTGCGCAGTAGAGTCCAGCAACATGTCCGCGAGCGCGGCAAAAAATTCGAGTAATTACCCGTATTTGTTGAAAAATTTGCAGTCACTGCCCAGGGTCCTCCGGCTCACGCAAGACATCAAAATTGGTCCCTCCGCTGCCTCCGCGTGTGATAATAGCTCGTCCATGGCGACGCAACGGAATTCATGGATGTTTGTCGATTGTCAGGGTCTGAAGTCCTGTGGGACGGAAGGATCCGACGTCTTGTTTGAGATATGCTGGAAGCTTCTTTCAGAATCCGAGGCGCTTGACGGCTTTTGCGCAGGCACAATTCCCGGCGCGGCAACTGTAGTCAGGCCAGCAATCATCCTTGGTCGCTCTTCGTTGGCCAGGATTACGCGGCTGTGTGGCATCCGTCCCGTTGAATTGGCAAGGGCTCCGGACATCGATGAAGTGGCCAGCGCCTTCGCCAACGCGATTGAGGATCATCAACCCGCTGGTATTGTCATTCATTACGCAGTTTTTGAACGTCCATTCCTGTCCATCTTGTGGGCTTTGGCCCGGCCTGGGGTTGAGTTTCCCGTTCCGGTCATTTGTACTCGCGACCTTGCCCGCAAGCAGCTGCCTGAGCTCAATTCCTATTCCCTGAAGGCAGTTGCGGGTTATTTCGGCGCTCCTTGTGATGAAATGAAGCGCGCGGAAGCCCACGTTGACGCCACCATCGCGATCTGGCGAGGTTTGCAGTGCCTGGAACGTGAATCTGGCCGTCCCGGAAAGGAATTGCGAAGCTTGCGCCTTGCCTTGCCCGATGTCCCGGGAACCTACCGGTTCTTCGATGCGCGCGGGCGCGTCCTTTATGTTGGCAAGGCGACATCGCTTCACCATCGCGTCAACAGTTACTTCCGGGGCGGGGTTCGTGATGATTCGCGCAAGCGCGAGATGATGGCACAGGTAAAGCATATTGAGGTTTTCCCGGCGCCTTCCCCTCTTCATGCAGCGTTGGATGAATTTCGATCCATCATTGACCTGTCACCGCCCTACAATATCGCGATGAACAAGGACGACCGTCCCGTGGTTTGGCTTGATCGCGAGTCTCTCCTGCCGGTGTCCAGTGCAGGTGAGACCGGGCGCGATTTTCGCGTTTTGGGCCCTTTCGCAAGCGACAGCGTTTTCACCGACCTCCGCTCCCTTTCCGCCATCTATCGCGGCGAGGAACCGGAAAAGCCAATCGAATTCATGTTTCCCGGCCTGGATCCGCACGATGAGATTCTCCATGAGGCCCTCGATCGCGTCGTTGCGTTGACCGGTATTCCGGAGGCATCGTTCGGAAGACCATTCGCTTGGTTGTCGGCGGCTGTCTTGCGATTTCTGCGAAACGCGGATCACGACGAATCCTTAGAGGATCCACGGGGCGAGTCGCGTGACGAACTGCCTTGGGACGTTGAGTGCGTGACCCGCAGCATCCTGCGCAAATTGAAAAGGGCGGCCACGACATGGTCGCAAATGGCATCCGTTCGGCTGCTTTGTGGCGCGGAGGTTACGATTGCCAGGGGCGGTGAAGGATCCGGAACGTTGTCAGAAGCCATCCCGGTCGCCGGGCCGGCGACATTGGGTTCAATACATCAATTACAAGAAGCCGCCTTGATCCTCTCAGGAATCAAGGCGGCAGGGAAAGAGGGCTCAATGGTGCAGGTCAAGCGGGTCAGCGGAAGGCTCATCGTGACGGGGCGGCGGGGCATTACCAGCCGGATCCTGTTCACGAACCGCTGATGGAATCTTGTCTCTCGTCGATCGTGATCCGTTGCGTGGTCGTGCCAAATCGGTCACTTCTGATTTCCGGGGACAAAAGTTTGACTTCAACCTCAAGCCTGCTGGCTGGTAGAGGGCTTTTTACTTCCCATCGAGCGATATCCCGGAATTGAGTGAGTTCGTTCCTGTCCGCGAACCACCTGATCTCGATCCTCTCGCCTTCAGGTCCTTGCCCCAGGCGACGGAACTGACCAAGTTCAAGGGGGGTGACTTCCGCGCTGAGGACGCCGGCCCCGGACTTGCGCATGGACGCATGGTCGATCAAGTCGATCCGGTCGAGAAATTTTATCCAGTTGTTTTCCTGGCAAACCTGGCAGAAATGCTGGGACGTCATGTCTCGCATCAAGCAGGACTCGTTCGTCGGGCGATAGCCAGCGACCGAGCGGGTGCTGTCGAAAACCGGGAATGCGCTCACAAGCCCGGGTTCGTCGTGGAAGTCCCCGGCATATTCGTGCACCGTTAGAGATGACAACCACTGCCCGCGGGGACCGGTGGCGTCTCCGATGGCCCTGAAAACAAGGCGGTGGTCTCCCGGCGCAAGGCCCGAGGGAACCTCAATATCGACAAATGTGCGGTCATGTGACTGTGGTTCGTTGAACGGTATCTGCATGTCATCAAGCCGGACTTCGAGGCTGCCGGCACTGCCGAAGCCTGAAGCACTGAAGCGAATCGCCGTTTTCGCGTATTGACCGTTGGACTTGAAACGAGCTTCGAAGGGCCCTTTCTTGAAGTCATGCCAAGGCCAGCCCAGATAGCGCGCGGTCATCGGTTCCTCGCGAACCCGGGGCACTGAGTCGCTCGTCCAGTGCCTCCATCCAATGGAGGACGTTTCGTCCGCGTGATTCGCCCCGAAATAGCCACCGCCGTCGTATTCTTCGCCGACGCGACCAAAGTTATGTCCCAGCTCATGTCGCAACACCACCGTACCGCTTTGTTGTGAGCTGGTGGAAATCGCGAATTCCCCGCCAAGACCGCCGTACCAGGGATCATTGGCAATCACGACCGGATAGTCGCAATCAGGGGCGGCGTCGCATGATTCTCTGAGGGCCGCCGTGTCACCCGGGAAGATCGCCCTGAGGGTGTCACCCTCGCGGTACAGCCCGTACGCGGTATTCCCGGGACGTTGTCTGGGAAGACCGGATTCCCGGGATGCGCGGAACACGACATGGACATTGAACACTGGCAAATACGACTTGAAGGTGTCCCCGAGGAACATGTCGTCGACCAGGCGGTTGATGTCAGAAAAGAATTTTTCCCGCTCTGTCGTTGTATAGCCATCCCCCATGAAAACGATATCGATGCGGTTCGATGACGGTCCGCTGCTGATGATCGTCCGGACCTCATCCTGGTTATCCTCAGTGCCGTCCCCGTTTTTGCTCTCGGGCGCGGCAGGCTGCCCCGGCGCAGCGACAATTCCATCGGCGAGTTTTTCGCGGTCGATTGGCACCTTGTTCTGGCTCAGGAAAGCGACGATCTCTTCGAGGTTTGCGCCTTCCACTTCGTTCCATTCGATCACTGGCGCGCTGGAATGTTCCGCGATTATTGCCGGGAGAGCCGCAGTGCGCAGCTTGCCATGCCGACCGTCGAACCGGTTGGCGAGCGGTATTTTCTTGTGGCTTGTAATCTTGATTGTCTCGCTGCTGGAGTCCTTGGTCCACCGGACCCTGTGCAGAATGGAAGCTCCGTTCTTTTGTCCGGACGCCTGTGCGCCGGATGCAAGGGCCGACGCGAAGCAAGCCCCAACCATGATCATCACCCGAATCGCACGGTTTGGCCCCCACGTCAGGCGTCTTGCCGGGGACAAGTTTCCGGAAAAGTGTTCCATAAAGACTCCGTCGAGGAGGTTACAGATGGCTTTGATGGCTATTTCTGGTCCGATGGTGCTAAACGTATCATAAAAGGAGGGAGAACGATGCCGCGATTATTGTTCAAGTGGCTGGTCATGTCCTTGGCCATCCTGGCGATTCCGCAGCTTGCAGGTGGCGTGAGGGTTGAGAGTTTTGGAGCCGCGCTGGCAGTGGCCGCCGTACTGGGTGTGTTGAACGTCGTCTTGAAGCCAATCCTGATATTGCTGACCCTGCCCCTGACCATTCTGAGTCTTGGCCTGTTCTTGCTTGTCCTCAATGCTTTTATGGTCCAACTCGCTCCGCTTTTTGTGGCGGGGTTTCATGTGGACTCATTTTGGTCGGCGTTTGTCAGTTCCCTGATCATATCCCTCGTATCGTGGGTCGCGAATGTTTTTGACGAAAGTCAGTTCAGATGGCGCATCAGTGCCGGTCGGGAGCATCGCCGGAATTGATGATGAAAGGCGATGTTTGCGCCATGGCCTCGAACCACGGGCCGATCATGACGCGGGCGTACAGGTAGTGAGGGTGACCATCCCGTATCTCACTCAAGGGTAACCATCCCGTGATCTCACCCGCGTAATAAGTTCCGCCTTCCCCAGAAACCGACAATTCGTGGGGCAGACCTTCAAAGTCAAGCCGACCGGCAATCCGGCCATCCAGAACCCATTCGACGCGGCGGGGGACGTTGAACTCGTCGGGTTCAAACAATCTCAGTCTTGTTTCCAGCATCCCATGTGCCCCGCCCGGGAATGCGCCGAGCGTGTCCCTGTCGACCAGTCCCCCCATCGGGATCCATTCGCCGGCGGCGGATTTGACGTCGAATGCCAGTTCCAGATCCCGGCTTGATGTGGCGTAAAACCTGCGCACGCGCAAGGCCTCCATCAGGCTTTCGTGAGTCAGTGTCGTCATGAGGACACCGATGCGAGAATTGGAAAGGCCCCAGTCCAGCCCATGATTGTCTTGCGATCCCAGTGGGCCGGGATGCCAGCCTTGCGCCAATGCCTCGTCAATAAATGGCTGCTTGCCCGAGAAGCCGAACTGGAACCGGTCATGGCCACTCCAGTGGATGACTTCCATTCCGAACATGCGTGATTCCAGGGGTGGAAAAAAAGACATGTGCTTGAATTCAAATTGTGTGGCGTTGTCCTTCTGGACCATCGGGTGCGCGAAGGCTACCAGTGCGTCCTTGTTTTCAGGGCGAGCCAGCCAATTGTAGAAGTCCTTCAGGTCGGGACATTTGAAGGCCGAGCATACGCCGTCGCTGCCGACCACAATATAATGTCCGTAGACCGGATTGCTGTATTCGAATCCCCTCACCGCCAGAAAGTCCGGGGAATCCGCCGCCGCTGCGATTTCCCTGAGTTCCTCCCAGTTTCTTCCCGGATTGAACAGCCAAAACTCAGGATGGTCAGTGACGGCCATGAAATCAAGGCCACCTTTGTCGCGAGCGAAGGCATACGCGTCTGCGGGAGTTGCGGATCCGTCAGACCAGCCGGTGTGCGAATGCAGTGTCCCGTGCCATGCGATCATCGGTCTCGCGCCAGTGGGTCTGATAGAGAGACCGTTTTTCCACTTGAATTTTGTTGCCGGGAAAATGCTGCCCGGATCTGAGGCGCTGTAGTCAAACCAGGAGTCTCCTACATCACCTCTCTCGTAAGGAAATCCAGGCGGTTCACAGGACGAGGGTAGCCGGGGATCAAACCATGGCAGGCCGCGTGTTTGGAGAGTGGTCATGGCATCCCGATCCGGTTGCAACGCTTGTTTCCAGTCCAGTTTGCGCCAGCTGGTTTCCATGACAATTTTCAGTGGTTGGCGTTCCGCCGACGTTGCGGGGCTGGACAACCAAAAGTAGTGTGCCGTCTTCCAGGAAGCCCACAACAGCACAAGGATTCCAAGGATGCCACTGGCGACGGTCGCGAGAACCATCAGGGATTTCTTGATGAGCCGGTTGTGACTCATTTCAAGTATCCAGTCCACCAGGACAGCGGACGGTCAACGTATCTTTCGTCCGTGATTTCCCCCGTCGCACTAACGATCATCCTGGAACGGATCATCTCTTGATTCGCGTGAGCTTTCTCTCCGATCGCGAGGACAGGACAGCCTGTTTCATCCATGGTCCGGTCCCGGTCGTGGTAGTAGTAGCGGGAACCTGCCTCGAAGGAGCGTACGACTGGATTGCCGGGCAGTGACCACGCCATGTGAGCGACGGTGAACCAGCGGAAAGAAGCCAGAACAGGACGATCTGGACAATGGGGTGGTTTTTGTTGAACGAGCGCGGCCTTGGCTTGCTCCTGGATGCGTCGCCATGCAGAGGAGGCGCTGAAATCCGGCCAGAAAGTCAACTCGCCGAGAGCGCCCGGCTTGCCGCCGGACAAATCGATCGCCTTTTGGCGGATCACCGGAATGCCGACAATGCCGATGATGAGAGAGCTGACGCAAGCAGCTGTGATCATGTTTATTCGTAACTTCGAGTTTGGCCATCCCTGTCCGGCAATGAGGGCTGCGTCGGGAATCAGCAGCCAGAAGGCCGGGAGTCCCCAGTGGGGAAGGACTTCCTTGTAAGTCATTGTGACGTGGATCAGCAACAGAAGCGGCACGGTGGCAAGCAACACGGTACGCTCGTTATTTCTTGTGCGATGCCGCCACAGGGTGATGATCGTGAAAACAAGAAGTCCGAAGAAGCCAGGGGTCAGGAAAATAAACTCTCCCGCCAGGGTTCTCATGGCGCGCGGAAGATCGAAGCGGGCCCCGGATATCCCCCGACTGGCCTGAAACGCGAAAGACGCCATGCCATTTCGGGCGTTCCATATCCATACGGGAAGTGTCACCACGAGACCTGTCACGACCAGTGTGAACCAGAAGGGTAACTCCCGGGTCAATCGTGATGAGCGGTTGATGGCGAGACCCAGCAGCAGTCCGCCAAATATGGGAGCGGCGTGGTACTTGAACAGGCCACCGAGACCGGCAACAACGCCCATCGTTACCCCGTCGATGACTGTCAGTCCCGTGTTCCGCTTGCCGAGGCGGAGGGCCAGCAAAAGACCAGCCGAGGCAGCGAGAAGCAATCCCGCGTCAGGCACCAGCAGAAATCCGCCGAGGGCGAAGGCGGGTATGGCTTGCGTCAAGCAGAGGAACGCGACATCTGAGATCCGGTTGCGACGCCCGCCGCAAATGGTCCGGTATGCCATGAAGAGGCAGACGCTTGTCAGCATATGAACAACGGGAACGAGACCGCGGGCGTGAAGTCCGCCCCAGACCGGGGAGAAAATCGCCTGGGCTCCCGCGGAAAGCCACGAGACACCTGGCGGGTGGTCAAAATAGGACAGCCTGAGGTCCCGACCCCAGTCCCAGTAGTAAACTTCATCGTTCCCCAGCGGAACAATGGTGGCAAGAAACTCGCGTACAAAAAAAGAGGACAACATGACCGCGATCATTTTCCGGTCTGTTATTTTTTCCTCGGCGTTTGAGTCGCGGCCTGGTCGCATGGGGCTGACAATATCAGCTCATGTCAGGGCTTTGCCACCTTTTGATAATAGACGGCGCGGCCAAGGCGCCGGATTTCGAAGTTTTCGGCCAGCCCGATCAGGGTTTCCGCCGCGCCGAGGACAAGGTAACCCCCCGGCTGAAGGGAATTGTAGAGGCGGCTGATTACTCTCTTTTTGTTCTCGACACTCTGGTAGATCAGGACGTTGCGACAGAAGATGACATGAAAGGCCCCTAACCCTGTCCAGTCCTCCAGCAGATTGACCTGCCGGAAATTCATGTTCCTTTTCAATTCCGGACGGACCAGCCAGACGTGCGGATCGGCCGGGTTCTTTTCGAAGTACTTCTTGAGTTGGTCCTCGGTGAGGCCACGGTGGACTTCGAGGTCGGAATACTTGCCATCTTTCGCTTGCTTCAAGACGCGTTCCGAATAGTCCGTGACCAGGATCTCGTAGTTCCTGTTCGGCCTGGTCAATTGCCAATGGCGAAGGCAAATGGCCAGGCTGTAGGCCTCTTGTCCTGTGCTCGATGCCGCGCTCCATATACGGACATAGTCTTGCTTGTTGCCCGCGAAGTCCGGGTTTGCCAGCAGCTCACTCGAGAACGCGTCAAAAACGCCCATGTCGCGAAAGAACGAGGTTTCATTGTTGGTCGACGCGTCCAGGATGGCGGAAAGAGCTTTCGGGTTTTTACCGTCGCGCAGGATATGGAACAGCTCTTCCGCGTTACGCAGACCCATGGTCGTCGCGACCTCGGTCATGCGTTTTTCCAGCTGGTAGTGGTTTTCGTGTGAATATTGGATGCCAAGGGCCTTCTCGACCATTCCAGCGACGTAATCCAGCATTTCCTTCGGCAGCGCCACGACCTCGACTCCCTTTTTATTCTCAACGTTTCAACGCCATGGTAGCCAGTAAATCGGCGCAGCGCTCGAGGTCTCCCATCGAGTCCCACGCTCCGGCGGCGTGAATCGCCCCGGGCATTCCCCAGACAACCGATGAATCCTTGTCCTGGATGATGACGGCCCCGCCATTTTTTTTGACGGCCTTGGCTCCGACAAGTCCATCCTCACCCATACCGGTGAGCACCATGGCGAGGGCATTGCGTTGGAAGATCTGGGAAGCCGTCTCAAAGAGAAAGTCCACCGAGGGGCGCACGGAGTTTCGTTTGGGGCCATGATCCAGGTGGATCGCCACGTCGCCCTCATCCATGACGAGGCGCATGTGATAATCGCCCGGGGCCACATAGACATGACCTGCCTTCACGATCTCACCGGGGCGGGCCTCGGCCGCCGGCAGCCCACTGACAAGTTGGATCCTGCCCGCGAGTGATTCTGTGAATCCCGGTGGCATGTGTTGCACCACAAGGATCGGGACTTTGGACTTGCCTTTCATGCGGCTGAAGACGACTTCGAGTGCGGCTGGTCCGCCAGTCGAGGCACCAATGCAGATGATGTGCGGTTTGAACGAATCTAGATTTACGCGGAGTGTGTTGTTTGCCGGTGAGGACTCGGGACCTGGAACGACAATCTTGCCAACCTCTGGCTCATGGTTCTCCACCCGGGCCTCTGGTTTCCCTGTCTGCAGCGCGGTAATTTTCTCAAAGATTCCGCCCATTTGGTGGATAAACCGTTTGAAGTGCTCCTCGGTCGGGGGTTTTCCGCTTGCCATGGGGCCCTCAATAAAATGCAGCCTTCCATGCTTCAGCCTGTCTTTTGCGGCTTTCGCGGCGTTGCCGGGTGATTCGGAAAGAACGATCACATGGGGTGTGAACCCCCGTGTCTGAAGTTCGTCAAAAAGCTCCCCGTCATTCATGTCCGTCATCTGGGCCTGCGCGATGACGACGTCGATGCTTGAATGCTCAAGCATCTGGATCGCGAGCCTTCCTGTCGCCGCGATCTTCGGCACCTGCGCCCGGCGTGTGGCCTCGATGGCCTCCTTCACGCGGCTGCGCAACTCCACCGAAGACGCGGCGATCAGTGTGGCAAGCGTTTTCACTCAGACCCGTACTTTCTGGACCAGTTCCCTGAGGCTTTCCGCCAGATGCGCCAACTGCTTGGCGGCCGTCAAGCACTGGGACGCGCCCGTGCTGGTTTGCGCGGAGGCTTCCGAAACAGCCTTGATGTTCCTCGAGATGCTGCTGACTCCTTTGGCGGAGTCCTGGACGACGCGGCTCATCTCATTGGTTGTTGCCTGCTGCTCCTCGACGGAGGCCGCGATCGCTCCCGCGATGTTGTTCAGTTTCTCGATGCTGCTGGCGATCTGGGCAATGGCCTCGACGGCCGCGGACGTGTCACGCTGGATGGCGTTGATCTTCCCGGTTATCTCCTCGGTCGCCCGGGCTGTCTGTTTCGCCAGTTCCTTGACCTCGTTCGCGACGACAGCGAATCCGCGACCGGCTTCCCCCGCGCGCGCGGCCTCGATGGTCGCGTTGAGTGCCAGCAGGTTGGTCTGTTGCGCGATGGAACTGATCACCTTGATGACATTGCCGATCTCCTGGCTGCTCTGCCCGAGCTGCTGGATCGTGTCATTCGTGATGTGCGCTTGTTTCAGCGTTGAGTTGGACATGGCCGAGGCTTCGCTGGCGTTGCGCGCGATTTCCTTGATCGCCGCGTTCATTTCCTCGCTGTTCGTGGCGACGGCGTCAACACCCCGTGAGATTTCCTCGGACGCTCCAGCCGCGGACACGGCTTCGCGGTTTGTTTCCTCGGCGCTGGTGGTCAGTTCGCTCGCGGTCGCGTTCAACTCAGAGGCTGCTGCCGCAAGTTGCGACGAGGCCTCGTTCAGGTTTGCGACGAGAGTGACGCGGTCCGTGATCAAGTCCCAGGTAACCATCGGTCCGATGTATTTCTGGTCCTTGTCAAAGACCGGGCTGGCCAGGAGATCCAGTGTCTCGTTGCCCAACTTGATATTCGCCCTGTGAGGAAGGTTTTTCGGGTCCGCGACGATCTTCCTGATACGGCTCGGATCCTTGTGGAAGATGTCGATCTTCTCCCCGACGAGCTTGTCGACGGGCCGGGGCAGCAAGTGCTCGATCTTGCGCAATGTGCGATTGCTGGCCTGGTTCATGTAAATGAGATTGAAATCGACGTCGGCGAGTAGTGTGTTGATCGGCGTAAGCTCGGTCATCGCCGCGAACTTCACCATCGCGTCCTCGGTCTCGAGCTTTTTGGTGACGATGTCCCACGTGATCATTGTGCCGGTATGATTGCCAGCTCCGTCGACCGTCGCGGACGCGAGCAGGTCCAGCTTTTCGGGACCGACCTGGATGATGGCCCGGTGCGGAAGGTTACGGCGGTCCGCGATCATCCTCGCCTGGTGCTCCGGGTTCTTGTGAAACACGTCAATTTTGCTCCCGACGATCTTGTCGATGGTCACTGACA
>RGVZ01000171.1 GCA_010029825.1 bacterium
CTCGCCCAGTCGCAGAGCATGTCGCTGTTTTTGATCTACTTCGGCACGAACCGCCAGTATCCGCACCTTGCCCATCACAATATCCTGTTCGGCAAATCATACCGCGGCCTGCTGAAGAAAATTTTCGGCAAGGTTGACAAGATCCCGGATGATTTCTCGCTGTACTTGCACGCGCCGACACGTTCCGATCCGGGCATGGCCCCGGATGGATCGGAGGCCTTTTACGTCCTGTCTCCAGTCCCGCACATGGATAACCTCAAGGTCGACTGGGAGAAGGAAGGTCCGGCTTACGCGGAACGAATCCTCGAATACATCGAGAAACGTTACGCCCCTGATTTGCGCAAGCACATCGTTACCAAGAGGATTTTCACGCCGCAGGATTTCAAGACCGAACTGAACGCGCACCTTGGTGCCGCTTTCTCCGCGGAGCCCGTCCTTTGGCAAAGCGCGTTTTTCCGCGCCCACAACCGTGACAGCAACCTGAAGGGCATGTACTTCGCGGGTGCCGGCACCCATCCGGGCGCCGGAGTTCCGGGCGTCGTCAACTCAGCCAAAGCCACGGCAACGCTGCTGATCGACGACTTGAGGACCGGCCATGTCCCGGTCAACCTGGGCCAGGGATCAGAAGTTGAATCTGGAGTTGAAGGTGGAAGCCTTTCCGCGCAGCCAGGTTGACCTGACCCCGGAGGAAGCCATCCGCCAGGGCTCAAAGAGTTTTGCCCTGGCATCGATCTTTCTGCCACGCTCATGCCGCTTTGCCGCGTATCAACTCTATCAATGGTGCCGGAATTGTGACGATGCCATTGATGAGGCGCCGGATCTCGTCGTCGCGAAACAGCGGCTGGCTGAACTTGAGGATCCTGCCGCCACCCCGCGGCACCTTAAGGCCCCCGACTGGGTCAAAGATTGGCATCGCGCCGAATTCATCGCGGGATTGCGCATGGATGCTGAAAACCGGCGCTACGCGACCCTTTCTGACCTGGAAGTTTATTGTTTTCGCGTGGCAGGTGTGGTCGGGCTCATGATGTGTCCGCTGCTGGGCGCGCATCCAGTCCATGCGCCGCCCCATGCCGCGGCGCTGGGAACGGCCATGCAGCTCACGAACATCGCACGGGATATTCAGGCTGACGCGCGAATGGGCCGGATTTACGTTCCGGCGGATTTATTGCCGGAAGTTGCCCCCGCGCGGCTTGCGGCAGAGCCAGAGCATGCCCATGACGCTGTCAGGATTCTGCTGGCCAGGGCCGAGACCCTTTATGAGGAGGGCCTGCGTGGCACCGCCTGGTTGCCATGGCGCGTGGCCTTCGCGATCGCGGCCGCCGGAAAAATTTATCAGCGGATTGGAGTGAAGTTGTTGCGCGCGGCGGAAAAAAATCCCACGGCTGCCTTCCGCCAACGCACCGTCGTGTCGATGCCAGAGAAACTGGTCGCCTTGATCTTTGCCGTAACGACGCTGCTGCGCGTCAAGTCAGGCCACTGGCTTGACAGGCTCCTCGATCGCGGGCTTGCTGCCGACCAAACCCGTTAAGCATCCCGCGACCGCGAACCACCACCAGGTTTCCTGGATCCCCTGAACAACCCCGGGTCCGCCTTGAAACACAGCAGCCAGCGCCCCGAAAGCCGTACCAAAAACAGCCCCGGCAAGGGTCCAGATCACGGCCATTTCAAGGCGCGACTCACGGAAAAAAATTCTTGTTGCCGTCGTAGTGAGCGGTTTCATTCGCAAGCCTCCTCTTGAACGGCAGCCGGAACCACGGCACGCCTGGATACAAATGATGGGTGTGATGATACCCGAAATGCCAGCAAGTGAGCAGCGAAAGCCACCATGGGAAATTCGAGTCACGCGCATGGTGGTGGTCCGGGAAAGGCTTGCGACTGCTGGACCGGTGAGGCAGCCAGGTTCCGAACACAAACAACTGGACTCCACTCAGCAAGGCCGGAAGAACCCAGAATTGGATGACATTCCGATCGGGAATTCTGAGGACATGGAAGAACACCTGGGCCACGGCCATCATGACCAGGATCTGGCGCAGGCGGACATAATGGGTGAAAAAACGGATTCCCCACCGTAAAAAATTCGCGCCCTTTTCAGTGCCGTCATGGAAATCCGGATCGCCTGCGCTGGCAACCCGGATGTGATGCGCATGATGCTCCGGTACCAGGCGATCAAAGTCAAAAGCGGCATAGAGACCCGCCGCGATTCGCCCCAGCCAGCGGTTCAGCCGCGGGTTCGAGGCGCAAGCCGTGCCGTGACAAGCATCGTGCGAGATGATGAACAGACCGCAGAAGAGGAACTGGATCCACAGGATCATGCCAATCGCCCCGGGGGAATCGGGGATCAAGCCTGTTCGCACGTGGAAAAACCCGAACCAGATGCTGACCATCCACGCGCAAATGATGGCCGCGGAAAAAAACGGTCCGGCATAGTCCGGTTCGCGGCTGGTTTTTGCTTGTTCCGTGGGGCTCAGTTGGTATGCTGTTTTCATCATGTGGGCACTATTTCTGATCAATGCCGTGTCAATTTTCGGGTACGCGACTTTTACGCTACATCCTGAACTGCTGGCGCGCTACCCCTGGTCACCGCCAATCTACGCGGTCTCTTATCCACTTTTCGCGCGTATCCAGATTCTGATCGGATTCTGGTTGTGTGTGCGTGCCTGCCACCGCGCCATGGGCTGGCGGTGGATCGCGTACTTCGCGACAGCCTTCATCATCAGCTTCACGATGGAATTTGGTGGCACCAGTTTCGGGATTCCTTTTGGAAAATACTCGTACACGGGTCTTCTTGGATGGCAGATTGCCGGCAAGGTGCCCCTGTTGATCCCCGTCAGCTGGTTTTGCATGTCCCTGTGTTGTTACCTGTTGGCATTGCGTATTCTCGGTCCTGCCAGCCGCAACATCTTTCGGGGACCCACAAGTCCATGGACCCGTTCGGCCCAACGCGTCGGCTTGGCCGCCGTCCTTTTGATCGCCTGGGATTTCACGCTCGAGCCCGCCATGAGCCAGTTGACTCCGTACTGGATCTGGGAGGACGCTGGCGTATTCTTCGCTGGGGTCGCGGTCCGCAACCTGCTGGGTTGGCTTTTGACCGGAGTGCTGATCTTTTCGGGTTTCGAGGTCCTGCGCCTGCGCGACGAAAGCCAGCGTTTTGAGATCTCCTGGCCCGCGCGCTTTTATTTGCTCAATTTGTTCTTGCCGGTTGGATTGTCCGTAGCCGGTTCAGCGTGGACCCCGGTCCTGCTCACATCGTTCGTCATCGCCGGATGTTGTATGTATGCCGCGCGACGCGGGACTTTACTCACCGGGATCCTGCCCCGTGCCTCCGCGTCATAGCCCGGCCGTTCGTTGGTTTTGGGACCGCTATCTGGCAGCGAAGTTTCGCGGCGCGTTCGCGAAACTGCACTTTGACCTCTCAGCCTGCGAACATTCTCTCAATCCTGCGTTGCCAGTTATTCTCGTCCCGAATCACATCAGCTGGTGGGATGGTTTTTTTTGTTTTGAGATCCAGCGCATGTTGCGACCGGGTTCGGGGATTTACTCCCTGATGCTCGAGAGTGAACTGCGAAAGTTCCCGGTTCTGCGCAAGGTCGGTTGCTTCGGCATGGACCCCGGCAATCCCGCGAGTGTACGGCGGGCCTTCAACCAGTTCAGGAGTCTCATTGACGTCAATCCATACAGGACTTTGACGTATTTTCCGCAGGGGGCCATCTGTCCCCAAGGGCAGCGACCCCTGGGATTCAAACGCGGCATTGAAATCCTCGCGCGATTGGCTGGCAGGGTCCAGTGCGTTCCCGTGGCCCTCCATATCGAACCCATGACGGCGGAGCGACCAGTGGCATTCATCCACGCCGGGTCGCCGGTAGATAGCCTTTCAACCGTGATCTCTGCCCAATCCCTTGAGTCTGAGGTGACGAGATTGCTCGATGACGTCAGTTTCTCGCGGACGCGTGAAATGTTGGAGGCGCGGTCATGACTTTGGCGGCACAGATGCTCGATGCCTTGGCGTGGATTTCTCTCGGCGCCCTTTGCGCTTTTGCCGTGATGGTCGTATTGAATCACCAATTTGCCGCGCGCCTTGACAAGGGTCCGCCCTTGACGGGATCCCGCATGCCAAGGGTCAGCGTCCTGATTCCAGTGCGTCAGGAATCGGTCAATTTACGACGGCATTTGCCCTCGATTCTCGCGTCTGACTACCCCTGCACGGAACTCATCATTCTGGACGATGATTCCGCGGATGATTCGTTCGACGTGGCGTCCTCTCTGGTGGACGGAGCCTCCTTCCCGGCCCGTGTCGTGAGAGGCGCGTTGTGGTCGCCATCGTCCGGGCTCTCGGGCAAGGCGCATGCCTGCGACCAGCTCGCCCGGATTGCCAGCCAATCCGGTGCGGAAATCCTGATTTTTTGCGACGCCGATGTCACCGTTTCTCCGCGAACAATCAGTCTTACCGTCAGGTGGTTGCTCGCCAGCGGCTGCGCCGGTGTCACGGCCCTGCCCGCGCAGTCCTGCGCCGGTTGGCGGGAGCGCCTGGTGATCCCGTGGATCATGCATTTGCCAATCCTCGCGTCAGTACCTCTTTTTTATTCCTGGCGTTCTCCGGTCCCGTCGATGCAGATCGCCAACGGCCAATGGCTTGCGGTACGCGCGGCAGATTATTTCGCCGCAGGCGGCCACTCGCAACTTGGGGCGACGCCACTTGAGGATGTCGCCCTGGCGCGCGCCATTCACCAAAAGACGGGCCGTGGAATCCGTCCATTGATCGCCGCGCGCGATATCCGTGCCGGGATGTATCCAGACTGGCCCGCGATGCTCTCTGGATTTTCCAAGAACCTGGTGGCACTTGCTGGTGGAAATTCGCGTGTTTTCATGGTTCTGCTCGCGATCGTTAACATTTTCTTCCTGTTTCCCTTGTGGGGGTTTTTCTGTCGTGCGGATCTGGCGGCCTATGGAATTGCCGCGTTATTAGTGACGCGCACCCTTGCCGCGCGGACTTTCCGCATGCCATTGCGTGACCTGATTTGGCATCCAGTTGGTTTGATGCTCCTCAACCGGGCTGGCCTCGTCGCCCTGCGCACGGCCAAGTCGGGCGCTTATCACTGGAAAAACAGGGTGGTCGAATGGTCAGGGACTTGAATCACTTTGATGTGGCAATTGTGGGTGGCGGACTTGCCGGCATGATGCGCGCGGATGTCCTTGCGGATGCCCTTGCGAATGATCCTTCCCTTGATCTGCGTGTCGCCATCATCGACCCGGAACCAGATGCCCTCAGGCGCAAGACATTTGCGGCGTGGCGTTTGAAGTCATCCCTGCCGCATCGATACTCGGTATGCGTTGAGAACCGGTGGGATCGATTCAGGATCGTGTCCGCCGATGGTTCGAATGTTGTTGAGAAGCCATTTGATCCCTATTGCTACGAGCGAATCCCAGGGGATAGGATTTTCGCGCATATCGATGCCCGCTTGCGCGCGGACAAGCGCTTTGTCCGCATCGTCGACCGGGTCGTGGGGATCCATGAGTCTTTCGCCGGGTCTGCGGGTGAAGGTCGCGCCTCGATCCGTCTGGCTTCGGGACAATGCGTCACAGCCACCCGCGTCCTCAGTTCCGTCACCCGGGGCAATCCAGAGGTTCTCCAGTATTTCCTTGGCTTCGAGATCGAGACGACGTCCGACTACTTTGATTCTAACATCGTCGATTTGATGGATTTTCGCGTGCCCCAGGAGGGCGACGTCCGGTTCGTCTACATATTGCCTTTCTCGCGGCGGCGGGCCCTTGTGGAATTCACGGTTTTCTCCCCGAATCGCATGGCGGACGAGGCATGTGAAAAGATCCTGCGGCATTACATCGCGAGTCGTCTGGAATTGCCGGCGTTCAAAATCTTGTCGGTGGAGTCCGGCGCGATCCCGATGAGTGTCTCCACGGAACCGGCATTCCCGGCCAGGGATCCGGGTTCAATGATTGATGTCATCGGCGGTGCCGGCGGCATGGTCAAACCGAGCACCGGATATTCCTTTCAACGGAACATGGAGGCTCTTGTTGATCAGGCTCTCGTCGATCAGGCTCTTTTCAATCAGGCTCCGCGCCGTCGCCCGGACTCCTCGTATTCCAGGTACCGGTTCCAGGTCTACGACGCTTTGCTGCTACGCATCATCCAGGCCAACGGTGGGATGATCTCGAGGATTTTTCCGTTGCTGTTCTCGCGGAATACGCCGGAGGAAATCTTCTCCTTCCTGGACGAGAAATCCCGTTTCCCTGGCGAAATCCGCATCTTTTATCGCCTGCCGTGGGCACCCTTCCTGTCGAGCCTTGTTGTTTTGTACCCGTTTTTCTTCGCGGCCTGCGCGACGATTGTCTTGCATCTGACCGTTGGTGGGGCCGCGGTCTGGTTGATCCCTCTTGTAGGACTGCTGACCGCCGGCATCGGGCACGGTAGCCTTGATCATCTTCTCGATCCCGCGTCTGCAGGCAGGCCTTTGATCTTTTACGCGCGCTACCTGGGATCGATGGTCCTGTTCCTTGCCGCCTGGTATTTGTTTCCTCCTCTGGCGCTCGCGTTTTTTCTTTTTCAGTCGGCGGATCATTTTGGCGAGGCGCAGTGGATCCGGTCGATCCGGTTCTCAACAGGCAGTCTCAATGTGCGTATCCTTGCCTGGGTATGGGGTCTGTTCGCGGCGCTGTTTGGTGTCCTCATGCATTGGCATGAGGCCCTGCCCGTGGTCCAGATGATCCTGCGCGAATCGTTGCCAGTCGGTTTGATCTCTGATGGCAGTGCCCGGGCGGCTGGTGCCGTCCTGTTCGCGGCGGCGCTGGCTTGCTCCCTGACGCTTGATCGATACGAACGCAAGGTTGTCGCACGGCCTGTCAGTGGATTCCCTGCCACCGTATTCCTCGGCACTTGCATCGCCATCCTGCCGCTGCTGCCAGGATTTTTCTGTTTCTTCGCCTTCTGGCACGCGTGGGATTCCATCATCGCCCAGCGGGCGGTGAAAGGCTGGACTTCCGCCTCATACGCGCGCAAGGCGATCCGTTATACGGTCGCCAGTTGGACCGGGATTTTCCTCGGGATCGTGGCCTTCACGGCATGGGGCGATCCGAATCGCGCCTGGCAGGTTCTTTTTCTCTCGATTGGCGCGCTGACGGCGGCACACGCGCCGGTCATGAAGTCGTTCTTGCTTGGCAACATCACCAAAAAAAACCGCCCCGCTTTGTGAGCGGGGCGGTCTCGTTGAGGATACTCGGATCCGGGAATCAGTGCGCCGCGGCGTGGAAGCCTTCAGCGTCTGACTTGGCGCGGGCGATCCAGTAGATCATCACGCCGTAGAATGCCTTGGCCAGAACGTCAGCGATCGCGTAGCCGACCTGAACGCCGACAATAGCCGACTGCGGATTAACGCCGAACATCGGCAGCATGTAGGTGATCGGGTAGAAGCCCCAGGTCAGGAGGAGGAGGAGGCGGATGTTGGTCAGGTAAACCTTGGCTTCGCCCGGCTGGCTCTCAATCGCATGGCCGAGTTTGCCCCAGAGGATCATGAGAATGTAAGCGAACGGGATGGAGGACAGGGTGCCCCAAACGGCGCGGGTCGTCATGTCCTGGGAGATCTCACCCGGGTATCCGAGGCCGATCATGAGGAACGCGGCGATGGCGAGCTTGCCAAAGAGACCTTCGCGCTGGTTCTTGGGCAGGGCGAGGACGGCAACGAGTTCGACGAGGAGCAGGGGCACCGTGAGGAGCCAGTCAACATAGCGGTAAGCATCATTGAACGGCTTGCCGGACGGCATGTACATGTTGCCGTTCATGGTGAAAGCTTCGTTCCAGCTGTTGAAGATACGGAAGTAGTGGTAGCAGGCGATCGCGACGACCAGAGACGAAACGAGGAGCGCGCCGCGATATTTCGGGGCGACTTGCGAGCGGGAAGCCAAGAAGAAAATGAACGCGGCTCCCATGCTGGCGATCGTGAATGCTGGCGATCGTGAACGACAATACGTTGTAAACCAATGAAAATTGCGCTGCTGTTAACTCTGTCATGGACAACTCCCCTGAGTAGGTCAATGAATTCCAATAGGCCAACTTCGATTCCAAAGATGCTATTAAAATTAGACGTTTAATTCTCTTCCGAGTCAACCCGTCGAGGCTGGTTTTTCAAAGAAAAAACTCACTCCGCGCATGCGCGGGAAATGTTCAAAGGTCAAATAAGTGTTCTTCCGTCCAATAATATGGACAGGGCGGATTCAGGGGAGTCCCGACGGGTGCGTCAAAAGTCTGACGGATTCTAACCGCTTTGACCGCATGTCACGGTCAGTGTTGCGCAGTAGAGATTGCCCGAATAAGTGCCGACCATCACTTTGTCCAACAAGCAGCGGTTATTGACCGTATATTCGGGGAACCCAACCTCGACCTTGCACTCGCCGTTCTCCAGCATCTGCCGGACAACCGACTCTGGCGGGTTCGCGAATGACTTGGACAGGAAAGTCGTCGCCACGGTGAGGGTCAAAGTGGAACCGATCGCGCTTGAGATGATAATCGCTGAGACTTGACGCATTTTTGGCCTCCCCCGGCTACTATGGAATTCTGCTTTTTCACCGGAGGCGTCAAGT
>RGVZ01000172.1 GCA_010029825.1 bacterium
GAAGAGAGGATTCTTCGGCCTGTGGCCTCAGAATGACGGGGGAGAGGATCCTTCGCTCCGCTCAGGATGACGGGGGCGCATCAGGGTGACGGGGCGCATCAGGATGACGGGGTCAGGGGCCTTTGGGTACGTTGTGCAACTGTACCGGTTTGGCCTTGCCCGAGACGCGGATGTTGATGAACTCCACGAACAAGCTGAAGCCCATCGCGAAGTAGATGTACCCTTTCGGTACGTGCATCCCGACGCCGTCAAGGACCAGGAACAGTCCAATCATCATCAGGAACGAGAGCGCGAGGACCTTGATCGTCGGGTGACGGTCGACGAAGTCCGAGATGGCGCCAGAAGCCGCCAGCATCACGCCAAGCGCGATGATGTTTGCCAGGACCATGATGGCGAGGTTGTTGCTCATTCCCACCGCCGTGATCACGGAATCAAGCGAGAACACGATGTCAATCACCATGATCTGGGCGATGGTCATGGGCAGGGTCGGTCGTTTCAATTTGGCCTGAGGCGTGTGTTCGGCGCCTTCAAGTTTGTCGTGGATTTCGCGCGTTGCCTTGAAAATCAGGAACGCCCCACCGGCAATCAGGATCAGGGATTTGCCGCTGAGGGGAACGCCGGCGACTTCGAAAAGGGGTGTGGTCAGTTGCGCGATCCAGGCGATGGTGGCCAGCAGTCCGAGGCGCGTGATCAGGGCGCCGAGCAGGCCCAGTTGGCGCGCGGTCTTGCGTTGGTGTTCCGGCAGTTTGCCGGCAAGGATCGAGATGAAGATGATGTTGTCGATGCCGAGGACAATCTCGAGCAGCGTCAGGGTCGTCAGGCTGAGCAAGGCATCCATGGTCAGGTTTTTTCTCTCTGGTTGTGGCTTTTGTTTCCGTTCGCGCTGCGGATGGAGTCCTTGCGCCGGACGTAGAGCAGTTTTTCGACTTCCGTCACGACAGTTCCAGTCTCATCGGTGACGTGTACGGTGAATACCGGTTCGTGTTTTTCGCCGCCTTGTGTCGCCGCGCGGATCTTTTCCAGATCGGCGTCGGTGATCTGGAATCTCGCGGTGACGATCCCTTTGCCTGGTTTCTTGAACCGGACGGTGGCCCCCTTGTCCCAGACGATGTAGTCGCGGCCAAGGTTTTCCATCAGCATCAGCATGTAGAAGGGATCCGTCATCGCGTAGAGGGATCCGCCGAAGTGGACTCCGACGTAGTTGCGGTTCCAGAAGGTCAACTTGAGCTGGACCTCGATTTCCCGGAAGCCCTCGCCAAACCGCGTGACGCGAATCCCGGAGAACAGGAGCGGCGGCCAGAAGTTGATCAGGCGGATGATCTGGTTGTTCCAGCGTTTCTTGATCTTTTTTACAAAACTCACGTTCGATTGGTGCTCCCGGATCTGATGATTTTAACAGCCTTTTTTGTCAGGTCTAATCTTTTGTCCGCGGGGGCCGCAAATCTGCTCAGGCGCGAAAGGGGGTCGTTGGAGATGCTGAAGCTGAGGAAGAGCGAAGAACGGGGATATTTTGACCACGGGTGGTTGAAGGCGCGGCATAGCTTCAGCTTTGCCGGGTACTTTGACCGTCATCACATGGCTTTTCGCAACCTGCGCGTGATCAATGAGGACATTGTCGACGGCGGAAGTGGATTTGACACGCATCCGCACCGTGACATGGAAATCCTGACATACATTGTTTCGGGGGCCTTGCAGCACAAGGACAGCATGGGCAACGGCGCGGTGATTCATCCGGGGGAAGTCCAGTACATGTCGGCCGGGACGGGCGTCTTGCACAGCGAATTCAACCCAGGAAAGGATCCGTGCCACTTGTTGCAGATCTGGATCATGCCGCGCAGCAGTGGCGAGCCGCCTGCGTATGACCAGCGGCGGTTCAACGTCGGGCCGATGACGCGGATCGCGGCGCCGGATGATGATCCCGCGCGTGGCGAGGCGATCGGGATTCGCGCGGATACGAGTCTATACGCGGGAAAAGTCCCGACGGGGACGTCGCAGCAAATTCCGTTGAAGCATGGTTACGGCTGGTTGCAACTCGTGAAGGGGCGGATTGAAGTCACGGGAGATTCGGGGACTGTCTCGATGTCCGCAGGGGATGGGCTCGCGATCAGCGAGGAGAAGGCGGTTACTTTGCGGGTATCAGGAGACGAGGCCGCGGAGGCGCTTTTCTTTGATCTGCCGTAAGTGAAACCCCGGGAACAAGAGCCATGCCGAGGCCTTGGTGTCCCGGGGCGCGAATCACGAACGGATCGTGATCAGACAGGAATTACTTCTTGTCTGAGCCGTGGTCGCAGTCGCCGTCGTCACAGTCGCCACAGTCACAGTCTTCACAGCCGCAGTCGCCGTGGCAGCAGCCGTCGTCACAGTGGCCGCAATCGCAGTCGCAGCAGCCATGGTCGCAGTCGCCGTCGTCGCAGTCGCCATCGTCACATCCGTCGTGATCGCCATCATGGTTGTGGACCTGCTCGGTCTTGTGGGACTTGTGTTCGACTGGCTTGGCCTTCGCGACCGGAGCGCCGTAGAGCTTCACGGAAAAGCCGATGAGGAACAGGAACGCGAACAGTTTGGTCAAGATGCGGTTCATGGTGAACTCCATTCACTAAAGTTTAATAAAGAACTTTTTTAGAAACCGGAAAAAAAGCATCAGGCGAGGCGTGGTGGTCTCTCGAGTCCAAGGCGCCAACCGTCGCCGACGGGACGCGATACCTCAAAAATCACGGGAATGTTCATGGACGGGGCGGTGATTTCTCCAGGGCTGGTGCCCGGCACCGCGAAATCGCAGCAGTGGTGATGGCAAGGAAGCGCGTCATTCCTCGTCGTCACAGCAGCAACCGTCTTGATCTGATTGAGTGTAACGCGAAAGAAAGTCATCGAGGTCAATGATGGTCCACTGCGCGGCCGCGCGACTGGCAAAAGAGACGCAGCATAGCAGCGCGAGGATAAAGCGGATTTTTTTCATGAAGGTGACCATCAGTCACCATGGTAGCACTTTGCGCCCGCGAAGGAACAGACCGTTCAGCCGGTCGTGGGCGCCAAGTCGAGAGACAAGGTTCTTGTCGCGCCCGGCGCCTTTTGGAATCGTGGCGAGAAAGACAATCGTGTCGGCGCCTTGGGCAACTGGGATGTTCGCGCCTTCCCCGCCCATCTCGGTCTGGACCCATCCGGGGCAAACCGCGTTTACAAGGATGTCCGTTTCATGGAAATCGTTGTCGACCTCCGCCGCGACAATTCGCGTCAACGCGTTCAGGGCGACTTTCGAGAATCGGTAACCGGGATAGCCGCTGCCCATTTCGCTCATCTGGCCCATGCCACTCGAGACGTTCACAATGCGGCCAAAGTGTTGGCGCCTCATGTACGGCATCACGATTTGAGTCAACACAAGTGGTCCGTATGTGTTGATGTCCATGGTCTGACGGATCAGGGAGATTTTCGTGTCGAAAACACTGGGTGAACCCCCGCGCGCGCGCGAGGGATCCAGAAAAACGCCAGCGTTGTTCACCAGAACATCGGCCCTTCCGAATTGCGCATCGATAAAGAAGCGCAAGTCGTTGGCGATCTTGTTGTCGTCGAGGCGCGCGACATCGAGTTGATAGAAGACGACATCGTGTCCTTCGGCCAGCAGGGTTTTCTCGGCCTTCTGTCCTTTGACCTCGTCGCGGGCAGCCATGATGACCTTGTACCCGCGCGAACCCAGCTGGCGGCAAACCTCAAAGCCAATCCCGCGATTGGCTCCGGTCACGATCGCAACTGGCTTGACGGAAAACGGCATCTCTTCATCCCTGACGCCCTGACCGGGGATGCCGTCCGCGTCTTCAGTGACTGGCGGCGTCCTTCATGATCGAGCGGCAATTGTTCGCTGCTTCATTTTTGAGCTTAGCACAGGTTTCTGCCCATTTTAAAAGCACGGCCTGTTTTTTCCGGGATTCTGGCCACCCGGCGATAACGTCTTTCACTTTTTTCGCGCGAACAGCGTTACGCCCGGCGAATCCGTCGGGCAAGGACGTGGCAAGATCGAGCCAGGCGTTCACACTTTCGTACGATTGATCTGGAGTCACGAAGGCCTGGCCTGCCGCGCGCGCGTCGCCGGACTCCTGGGCCTTCGCGACCTTCGATTGCATCACGATGTCACTGACCAGCCACTGCAACCTGGTCGCCTCACCCTGCGCGCTGTTGCGAGCCTTGGCAGACCATTCCAGCGCGCTTTTGTAATCTTTTTGCTGGAACGCGATCGCCGCCATGGATGACTGGTAGTACCACGGAGTGTCAGATGCCGCGGCTTCGCGCTCCAGCATCGTCATCGCTTCTTTTGTTTTACCGGTGTTCGCGAGCAAAGAGGCCGCGTCGCTGACGACCGCGTGGCGCTGGAAGGCTGACTTGCTGGTGGCTTCCAGGATCAACGCGTCCGCGGCCGCGTCCCGCCGTGTTTGATCAAGCTGCTTCATTTCGATCCACTTGCGGTCTGCCATGGCGGTTTCCAGATCCAGGCGGGCGGACCAGGCCTGGATTTTCTCGGCCGATGAGAGGGCGGGGTTCGTTTGCAGTTTTTTGACACCGTCCAACAGTTTGCTGGCGGTCTCTTTCGCGGTCGCGGCCGGGGTTTTCTCGAGCCACTGCGCCGCGCCGCTCAAGAACGGCACGCGTGCCGTGAACAGTGAGGCGTCTGTCGCGAGCACCGCGTCAATCCACGCGGGTCGCAGTCCAGTATCGAGATTGAGCAGGCGCGCCGCGATCAGGCCCCGGATGTCGCCGTGAGGGCAGGCGACGAAAAGTCGATCGAGTTCCTTGATGCTCGCCTTGATTTGCGCGTCGCTGGCATCGGAACTGGTCTCCGCGACGTCCCAGGTCAGGGCGAGAAGTTTCCATTCCTCGAGGGTGGCTTTTTTCCCGTATTTCGCCGTGGCTTTCGCCACGAGATTCTTCTTGAGCGGCACGCTTTCGGCAAGGGCCGCCGCCACGAGAGTCTGGAACTCCTTGAAGTTGACAAACTCGGCGAGGCGCAAGCGTTCTTTCATCTGTGTTTTTTTGTCTGTTTTCTTGCCGGACTTCTCGGGCGCAAGGATGAGCACCGTCGGATACCCGGACACATTGAGCTTTTCGCCCCACTCCTGGGCCCCCGGTTCGTCACCGTCCAGGTAAATGCGCACGAAGGATTGCGTCGCGGACGCGAATTCAGGGTGGCTGAATACTTGTGACTTGAGCTGGTTGCACGGCGGACACCAGACGGCTCCCCAGTAAAGAAGCGCCGGTTTGTTTTCGCGCCGCGCCGTCTCCAGCGCTTCGGCCACCGGTTGTTTCACCCAGATTGAATCCGTCGCGGATGTCGAGGCCTGCGATGCCATGGCAACCTGACCAAGCGTCGACGGTAAAAGTGCCAAAATCAGGGTTGAGATTTCAAGGTTACGAAGGTGTTTTTGGTAACTCATCAAGCGCTCCCGTCGATGCATCCGGATTCGCGGTGGTTGGTGTTAGCATAGCCTCCATATTCGCTAGCACGACCATGAATCCGTGCCAAGAACCTGTGCACACTATCCTCTCAAGGAGGCGTTTTTCATGAGAAACAAACTGATCGCGGCGCTGCAACTGGCATGCGCCATCGGCGCCGCCGGAACGGCCCGGGCCGGGTCCATCACCAAGCAACTGGAATTCAACATCGCGCAACCCCAGAACGGGCGCTGCCGGGCGGACGAGGCCTGCCGGCCATGGGGCGAGGAACTGCCGTCGTGGCGCAAGGAACTGCATCCGGTTATCCCGGTGCGCACGATGCGGATCATGCTGCCGGCCGGCCAGACCTTCAAGTATGTCAAGTACGAGGCAACCCAGGGCGCCGGGATGGACTACGTACCCGAGATCGCGGGGCGGCAGAAAGTGATCTCCCTCGGTTACGACACGAGGCCTTTTGTCGCGCGGTATGTCACGGGGGTGTTCCCGGCGAAGTTGATCGGGGAGCCGCGGCAGGTGTCTTTCCGGGGTTTCAACTTTGTCGAGGTTCCGGTTTATCCGTTCCAGATGACCAGTCCGACCACGGCGCGTTATTACAACTCGATCAAGTTGACGGTCGAGACCGAACCCGTGACGAGGGCTCCTCTGGGTAATTTGTCGCGGCCCAACGTGGAGCGCGATTACGAGGAGGCAACCCGCGGAATCGACAATGATGTCGTCCCGACGCGGGCGCAGATGGGAGTCGCCAGTGCGGATGAGGTACCCGTCGGGCATCTGATCATCGGCAAGGCAGAGATCATTGGCGACGAGGATCATTGGCGACGAGGCATCGACGGTTCTCAAGCCGTTGATTGAGGAGAAACGCGCGCGGGGAATCAACGTGCGCATGGCGTCACTGGAGTCGATCGCGGCGAACGCGACCCCGGCGCAGATCCGTGAATTCATCAAGACCCAGTATCGTGCCCAGGGTATCGACTTTGTCCTTCTGGTCGGCGACAAGGCGAATCTGCCCTGGCAGCGGATCCGTTCGGGCATGGGCAGCAACAATGGCGATCCAGTTCCGTCGGACCAGTATTACGCGTGTCTTGACGGGACGTTCACCGGGTCGACGAATGATTACGACTGGCAATGCGAAGTGGCGGTCGGCCGTGTCGGCGTGAAGACCAGCGCGCAACTTGAGGCCTGGGTCGGGAAACACATGGCCCTGGTCGAGGCCGCCAAGGCCAGTCGCACGACGGCGGCAATGTCTTACGGCGAGGAACTGGACCGCTCGACCCTCGGGGGATGGATTCTGGATCATCTGGTGACGGGGCGCAATGTCGCGCCGGTCAGCGCCGGGTTTCCGGCGACCACGCAGTTCACGAAACTTTATGACACGTTCAGCCAGCAAGTTGGCGCGACGCAATTTCTCGAGGCGATGACCGCCGGCGATTACCACATCGTGAACCATCTGGGGCACGCGAACTCGGACTACGCGCTGCGCATGAACGCGAGCCGTATTCCGGACTTCAAGTCGCGTCCGGCGTTCTTTTATTCGCAGGGCTGTTATCCGAACAATCCGGACATCGACAACTGGACGGTCCAGGCGGTTCGCCTGCCGGATTTCGGGCCGGCGGCAATGATCTCGAACACACGTTACGGTTGGTACGAGCCGGGCCGTGAGGGCGAGGGGACCTCGGCGATCCTTCACCGGACCTTCTGGTCCAAGCGTTTCAAGGACAAGATCAAGACCATCGGATTCATGAACCACGGGGCAAAGGCGGCGGCCCTTTCGGTGGACCGGTCTACGGTCATGGTGTACACAGCCCTTGAGTCGAATCTTATCGGGGATCCGGAGTTGGATCTCATGGTCGGGGAGTAGGGCGGGGAGTTTGATGTTTGAGAATGCGGCGGATTTGCCTTTGCCCGAGATCATGCGCCCGGCGCGGTTTCAGGATGTGTTGGGGCAGGATCACATCTGGGGCGAAGGCGCGCCGCTGCGCCGCCTGGCGGAGCAAGACCGCCTGGGGTCGTGGATCTTCTGGGGGCCTCCCGGTTGCGGCAAGACCACCCTCGCGTCCGTCATTGGCCAGGCGTCAAAAAGAAAACTGGTTGTCCTGTCGGCGGTCAGCGCCGGTGTGAAGGATTTGCGCGAGGTCATCGAGGCCTCGCAGGATGAAGTCGAGGCGGGGTGCAAGGCGCATCTTTTGTTCCTCGACGAGATCCACCGCCTCAGCAAGAACCAGCAAGACGTGTTGTTGCCGGCCCTGGAGTCGGGGGCGATCAAGTTCATTGGCGCGACCACCGAGAATCCGTCGTTTGAAGTGAACGCGGCCGTGAATTCGCGCAGCATCATTTTCCGTTTCCACAAGATCGCGGATGACGGTCTCGTCGCGGTGTTGCGCCGTGCCCTGGAAAATTCCGGCAAGTCGAAATTGCGCGCCGATATCGCGCCGGAAGTCCTGGAGGCGATCGCGCGGTCGAGCGCTGGTGACGCGCGGCGCGCGCTCAACATCCTCGAAGCGCTCGCGGCGGCGGCGCCCGTGGACGTCTCGCCGGTGGACATGACGGCCCTGCGCAGCATGGGCGATACTTTCGCCCTGCTTTATGACAAGAAGGGCGACCAGCACTACGACACGATCAGCGCCTTCATCAAATGCATCCGCGCCAGCCAGCCCGATGCGGCGCTGCATTATCTGGCGCGGATGATCGATGCCGGCGAGGACGTTTTGTTCATCGCGCGGCGCCTTGTGATCGCCGCGAGCGAGGACGTCGGAAACGCGACGCCGATGGGCCTCGTCATGGCTCAGTCCGGTTTTGACGCGGTGCATCAAGTTGGCATGCCCGAGGCGCGCATCATCCTGGGGCAGGTGACAACGTTTCTGGCCTCATCGCAGAAGAGCAACCGGTCTTACGTCGGGATCAACAAGGCGCTGGCGGATGTGCGTGAGTTCGGCGCGCTGGAGATCCCGATGGCATTGCGCAACGCGCCAACCGGGCTCATGAAATCCATGGGCTATGGCAAAGGTTACTCTTACGCGCACGACGACCCGGCCGGGGCCGCTGCGATGGAATACTTGCCCGAGGCCCTGCGCGGCCGGCGTTACTATGTCCCCGGAAACAACGGGCACGAGCGCGTCCTGGCCGATAATTTGCGAGG
>RGVZ01000173.1 GCA_010029825.1 bacterium
TTCCTTCATCAACTCGATTCGCCTTCAGCGACCCGCATCAAGCGTTGCTCAGAAGTGTGGGAT
Organism: bacterium; assembly: GCA_010029825.1. GTDB lineage: Bacteria > Bdellovibrionota_B > Oligoflexia > Oligoflexales > RGVZ01 > RGVZ01. The sequence goes on from RGVZ01000173.1 coordinate 64, forward strand.
GGATCGATCTGATGCTATTGCTGTCGATCTGCGTGGCAATGTGCTGACCTGCCAGAACGTAAGTGCGCAGGCTATGGCCCCCAACGCCGAGAGTCACCGTATTGGACATGTCGGTGACTTGGCGTCGGTTGCCTTGCGCACTGCAACACATTGGTCTAAGCGTAGCGATTGCCCAAAGTGTCCGGTCCTTCATATCTGCAAGGGTGCCTGTATGTTCCTTGAAGGCCCCCTCTGGGAGGCGTCATGCAACAACGCCTACTCGGACGCGCTTCCCATATTTGCCGCTGGAATCGAGTTCCTCACGGGCCTTGTCCCGATCTACATCGAAGGTCACCTGCCGGAGGATCGCAAAGACGTCTTCGGCTTGCTGCAAGTACCTTCGCCATCTGCTTGCGGACACACCAAACCGTTTCCGGTCCCAGTCGTCACCGCCTGAACTAACCCCATTACCTTACAGCCCGCCTGGCTCACGCCAGAGCGGGTTTTTTCTATTTGGAGAAGACCATGACCGATGACACTCAGAACCCCTCGGTCCTCAGCATGCGCCAAGAGGACCTTGATGAGCTATTGACGCGGGCTGCAGAACGAGGTGCAGAAAGATGTCTGGCCCATCTTGGCTTGGAAAACGGCCACGCGGCGCGCGATATCCGCGAACTTCGCGATTTGTTGGAGGCATGGCGTGACGCTCGCCACACTGCCTGGCAGACCGCGATCAAGGTTGCAACTACCGGAATTTTGGCTTGTCTGCTGGTGGGTGCTGCAATCAAGCTTAAGCTGATGGGGGGCTCCCAATGATCGAGACGTTGCTCGGAGGCCTTCTCGGAGGCGTTTTTCGCCTTGCTCCCGAGATCCTGAAGTGGCTGGACCGAAAGGGCGAGCGCGGACATGAACTCGCCATGCAAGACAAGGCGCTGGAGTTCGAGAAACTACGTGGTGCCCAGCGCATGGCCGAGATCGGTTCGGCGGCCGAAGCCGCCTGGAATGTCGGCGCGATCGAAGCCTTGCGCGAGGCGGTGACCGCTCAGGGGCGTCCCTCTGGGGTGATCTGGGCCGACGCTCTTTCTGCGAGCGTTCGCCCCGTCATCACTTACTGGTTCATGGCGCTCTACTGCGCAGCCAAGACGGCAGGTTTCGCGGCTGCTGTGACCGCTGGCGCTGGCTTGGGCACTGCCATCCTGCACGCCTGGACGGAAGCCGATCAGGCACTGTGGGCCGGGGTGTTGAACTTTTGGTTCCTGGGACGCGTGTTCGATCGGGTACGTTCGTGACCGGGGTGCCTAAAACGGCCGTCGAGCTGGCCAAGCGATTTGAAGGATTCCATCGCGTGCCGAAGTTCGATTCTGGTCGCGCGCACCCGTACATCTGCCCCGCAGGGTACTGGACGATTGGCTATGGCCACCTCTGTGATCCGAAGCACCCGCCGATTACCGAGGCCGAGGCAGAGTTCTATCTAGCGCACGACCTGCAAACGGCATTGGCCGCGACGCTGCGCTACTGCCCGGGGCTCATCGCCGAACCCCAAGGGCGACTATCGGCCATCGTGGACTTCACGTTCAATCTTGGGGCTGGGCGGCTGCAGACGTCGACGCTACGGCGGCGAATCAATCTGCGCGACTGGGTTGCGGCCGGACAAGAACTGCGCCGATGGGTCTATGGCGGCGGGAAAGTGCTGCCGGGACTCGTCACACGGCGGGAGGCTGAGGCCGCTTGGCTGCTTCGCAACGCCTGATCCCGAATCGCGCGGAAGAGCTTGGCTTTACCGCCGAACAGAGCGTTCATGTCATCCACGCCAATTCGGAGCACAAGTAATGAGAAATCAATTCAAAAAGGCAGTCATCGACGACGTGTCCTGCCGCAGCATCGACGAAACCTTGCAGGCGAGCCTGCTGGATTTATTTGAGTACGCCATGAAAGCGGCCGCGACTACGCTTGTCCGCGAGGCTAAGTTCGATACGTCTGATTTCGTTACCGCGAAGGAACGAAACTGTGAGGGTTTTGCGCTACTCGTGAGTCGAGCACGCGCCGGCTCCAGCGCCTCGATGTCATCGGCCACCTCGAGTAGCCTTCTTCAGTCCGTCCTCTCGGGAACATCCCAATCGGCCACCCTCGCTTCGCCGGTTTGGTAGAACTGCTTCACCAGTTTCACGTAGTCCAGAAAATCTCGATTTTCGGTTGCCAGACGGTTGGCCATGTCCCAATCAATCTCGTCCCGTTCACGAGCTGGAATCAAGACCTGGCTTTCTGCAGGGTTGTCGGCATCCAGTTTGATCAGGCCGATGCCGTGTGCGGCGAACAGCATTCGCAGCTCCTTGAGTGTGTCCTGGCCCTCGATCTCTGCTGCCACCAGATAGCCGAAATTAGCCCATGACGAGTTGGATACCGCCTGGAAGTAGCATTCACGCACGTTCGACCGGTTGATCAGCAACTTGGCCTCGAACGACCATAGCTTCGTGCGCTTGTCGGAATACTGATTCACGCAGTCCCGCACCTCCTGGTGCCACTCAGCGCCCAAGTCCTCCATCCCGACCACGTCCGGGTACAGCCAGCGGTTGCCGTTCGGCCCTCTCTTGTTCGATGAGCGCTTCTCGTCAATGCGCTTCGAATAGACCCCGAACTCTTCCCACAGATACAGCGAGATCAGCGGGTACATAGCGTGTTCACCGAGCTTGGCATCGCTACTGTCTGCCATAGGAGAGGCAACTACGCCCTCAGCCGCCGCAACTTCGGCGACGTCAGATTTCTCCGAGTAGTAGTACTTGCGTGGCCGACCCTCGGTGGTTTTCAACTCTGGGTGACGTTTCTGCAAGCGCGGGCGCTGCGAGCTGATTTCCGCGACAAGCTGCTGGACCAGCTCAGCGTCCGTGCTCACGTACTGGCTGCTCTGCTTCTTCGCTTGGCATTCATCAGGGAAAGTTACGAAGATCCATTCGGCAATCTGCCGCGCAGTCAATTTTTCCTCGGGGCGATCCTTCAAATACCCGAGTACTGCCTTACCAAGATTCAGCGCCATATCAATCCTTTACTTATCTGCTGGAAGTGTGGATGTTCGACGTAGCGCTGCGGGGAGAAATTTATCAATTTCCTCGTCGGAAAACGTCAGTTCTTCTTGATTCTTGAGCCCATCGCTGGCGATTCCGTAGGCTTTGGACGTGGTTCTCGGCGCTGCTGCGTAGATGCCAACAAGCTTTGACTGCAACTCATCACGCTTTTCTCTTGCAACTGAAGTATCAAGGTGGTTGTCGTGCAAGTCTGAAAGAATCGACAGATATGACTCCCTGACATCCCACAGTTCACTGGCCGTCTTCTTGTGCTTCTCAGCCTGTTGCCCCGGGTCGACATCCTTCATATAAGCACTGAGTACGAGCAAGATCGTCGATACGACAGCAGACGTGATCGTAGCGCCGTAGGTGACCTTGGGGTCACCCAACAGGGCAGTCAACAACCCACCCGTCGTAATAGCTGACAAAACTATCTGGGCAATCTTGATCCACTGGAGGCGCCCCATACAAAGGTCAGCGCATTTTTCATGCGTCTTTGTCGAGTAGACAACACGACCGAAGCACTCACGAATCTGAGCCTCAAGAGCATTTCTGCCCAATTCAGCTTGGGTAGTTTGTTCCATAAATCTCCCTCCAACGTTGGCGAGCGGTCCAACCATATTTATCGCCCTGATAACCGCAGGCATCAATGGCGATGTTTTTGCACCGAAGCGCCTTGTATTCGAAGCCGCCTGTCCTCCAAACGTACTGGTTCGCTCCTGGCGAGAGCCAGTAGTTCTGCTGTTCATTCTGTCCGGCAACGAACTCGAAAAAATCGCGACTCATGAAGTCGTAGTAAACGAATGACTTCTCCCGGTACTGGTAATTGCGGATGAAATAATATGCCAGCGTATCAATCAGCAGCCCGCTGATCGGAATACCCCATTCCTTTTTCCACGCACGGGCCATCTTGCACAGGTATTTGAGGTTTCCGTTACATTCCTTATCCATCCGGTTGATCTCGGCGATTTCCGGTCGGGGATTAGTCGTTTTCCAGCTTCCGCCGTTATTCGCGTCTGGATAAGTGAAGCTGTCGTCGTTGTTCTCGAACGCAGGCAGCACTTCGAACGTGACGCCATCTGTGAAAGACACCACTACAACTTGACCGTCCGCGCCGATCTGGGTGGTCGAATAAGTCTTTTGCAATGCATTCCGGAACAACTGCAGTAGCGCGGACTGGCCATTGCCAACGTAGCTGTTGTACGTGTTGTAGTAAGCGGCGGGGAGCCAGAAAATCACGTCCACGTCGCTCGTCGCACCGGTGGCAGTATTGCGGCCGTAGGAGCCCGCGTAGATGCTGTGATACAGCTTGGAATCTACATTCCAGAACTCGAGATTGAATCTGCGCGTGATCAGCTCGTAACGATCAGATATAGAGCTGCGGTTCGTTACGGCCAAATTGCTGCAGAAGGTTCCAAAGTCCTCACCTACGCCCATTGTATTTCCCTTGCCTAATCATCAAGAGTCACACCGACGCGCCGGTTTGTGGAAGGGCCTTCGGCGGCACTGGGCCCGGGTGGTAGGTCGAGTCGAAGACCATATCGGTCAGCCAGCGTTTGAAACTTGGGTTGTCACTGAACTGCTTGAACAGCTCCGTGTGGTCGGAGATAAGTTCCAGCACTACGCGGTTCAATGCCTTGTCGTGTTCAAGCTTCGCGTTCTGCTTGTCAGAGTTGGCCTGCGCGTTTTGGTAGGCCTTGTCCTGCGCGACACGGGCCGGAATCTCTTCGGTGATGACCTTTCGAATCTTGTCACCGTCCTTCCATTCGATGTTGCCGAACATGTCGTTGAAGGCTCTGATGATGTTCGACAACTTGTCGATCTCTGGCGTACCGCCAACGCCACCGCCGCCGGGCGGGGGCGGTTCTATGAAAGCGTCGGTGTCGTCCATCGACATCTTCAGTGACGCCTGCGCTTCTACCCGATAACTGTCCATGTCGATAGCTTCCAGCACGCCCTTGGAGAGGTCTTCCTCCTTCGGGGCCGGTAGCTTCGGGATCAGGAAGTTCAGGAAGATCGACAGCTTTTCCCATGTCGGGTGGCCGTAGGTCAGGATCGCAGCAAGAAAGCCGTAGCTGCGCACGAAAGCCTTAGCCTTGCCTTTGAACTCGACTTGACCCTCTTCGTCCAAGTTGTCGATGTATTCGGCCACACAGTTATCGAGAATGGGGTCGAGTTTGTCGCGGTCTGCGCCGGTGACATAGAGCGCAACCAAGTCTTCAACCTGCTGCCAGCTGTACACCTGCTTGGCATCGAGGTCGTTTTTCAAGTCGTGCAGCTTGTTGGGGTCGGTTTCGCCGACCTGCACCGTCGCGCGGTAATAGTCCTGAAATGCGGCTTTCACTGCCTCGGCGTTGTCGGCAAAGTCCAGCACGAAGGTATCGCGCTTTTGCGGGTGAGCTCGGTTCAGTCGAGATAGCGTTTGAACCGCCATCACGCCGCCCAGTGGTTTATCCACGTACATCGTGTGGAGCAGCGGCTCGTCGAAGCCGGTGACGAACTTGTTGGCGACGATCAGGAAACGATACGGGTCTTGCTTGAGCCTGGACGGAATGTCTTTGCTCGGGAAGTCATTGAGATCGGCTTCGGTCTTCCTCACTCCGCCAATTTCAAAGTCACCCGAATACGCGACGATGGCCTTGAACGGGCTCTTGATCGACGCGAGGTAGTCGGACACCTCGCGGTAATAGTCGATGGCCCGAGCGATGCCGTTGCAAACGATCATCGCCCGCGCCTTGCCACCGATCTTTTGCTTGCCTGCCACCTGCACCACGAAGTGGTCGACCATGATTTCAGCCTTCTTGCGGATGGCCTTATCGTGAGATTCGACGTAGTGGCGAATCTTTTTAAGTGCCTTCACCTTGTCGAAATCGGGATCGTCCTCGACTGTCTTGGCAACGTGATAGAAGCTGTCCACCGACGTGTAGTTCGCAATCACGTCGAGGATGAAACCCTCTTGTATGGCCTGTTTGGTGGTGTAGGTTAGTTCCTCCGGCGAGCGGTAACGCGCCTCACCGCCCTCGATGAAGCGCTCCCCGAACAACTCCAGCGTCCGGTTTTTTGGCGTGGCCGTGAACGCGAAGTAGCTTGCGTTCGACAGCATCTTGCGCGATTCGATCAATTTGTTGACTGCATCCTCAACGGATTCCTCGTCGCCCTCATCGTCACCAGGAGCGCCCGACAAGGCCATATGCATCTTGGCCGTCGTCTTGCCACCCTGGCTGGAATGCGCTTCATCGATCAGCAGCGCAAACTTTTTGCCACCGAAGTCGCCCAGCTCATCGAGTATGAACGGGAACTTCTGCACTGTCGTCACGATGATCTTCTTGCCTTTGCGCAGGAAGGTGCGCAGTTCAGCCGCATCTTCGGAATGCCCAAAGATTGATGCAACGTGGTCGTAGCTTTTGATGGTGCGGGCGATCTGGGTATCCAGCGCGCGTCGGTCGGTGATAACGATCACCGAGTCGAACTGAGCCAACATAGCGTCGACGGCGGTCTTGAGTTCAACCAACTGGTGAGCCAGCCACGCAATGGTGTTGCTCTTGCCGCTGCCTGCCGAATGCTGGATGAGATAGCGCTTGCCAACCCCATCCTCGCGGGAGCGGCGCAGCAAGCCACGGACAGTACGCAGTTGGTGAAACCGTGGGAACACCTGCTTGCGCCGTTTCTTGCCGTTTTCGTCTTCCTCCTCCACCACCTGCGTGAAGTTCTCGATGATGTTGGCCAGCGAGTCCTTCTGCAGTACCTGCTTCCACAAATAGTCGGTCTTCAAACCGTGCGGGTTGGGCGGGTTGCCCGCGCCACTGTTCCAGCCCTGGTTAAAGGGAAGGAACCACGAGGTCTTGCCGGTGAGATGCGGGCAAAACCTCACCTCAGCATCGTCCACCGCCATGTGCGCCACGCAACGCCCGAGCTGGAACAGCAACTCGGCCGGATTGCGGTCGGTCTGGTACTGGGTGATGGCATCGGCCACTGTCTGCTTGGTCAGCGAGTTCTTCAACTCGAAGGTCAGCACCGGCAGGCCGTTGATGAAGATGGCCATGTCTAACGAACGCTGCGACTCGTCATTGCTGTAGCGCAGCTGCCGGGTGACGCTGAAGATGTTTTTGCCGAATTTCTCGGCGGCGCTGGCATTGCCCGGTGTCGGCAGCAGCTTGTACAGATCGACGTGCGCCGGGCCGTGGCTGACGCCCTTGCGCAGCACATCGACCACTCCGCGCTTGGCGATCTCGCCCTGGATGCGGTGCAGGAACTGCGTGCGCTTTATGCCCTCGTTGCCAAGTTCCAGCGCGGTGAGCACCGTGGGTTGGGTGGCCTGCAGAAACGCCAGCAACTGCACCACGTCCACCGCCACGTCGCGGTTGTAGTCGGTGGGCTGGCCCTGCACGTAGCCGCCGCTGGTGCAGAGGTCGCGGACGATCAGGGCTTCCAAGCCCTTTTCGCTTGTGTCAGTCGTCGCCATCGAATTCCTCCCCATCGGTATCAATTTCTTCGTCGCCGCCCAGTGCAGCCAAGTCTTCCTCGGCCACCACGTCATCGGGGCCCGGCACCCAGCCGCGCACGTCCACTTGGCCCGTGACGACATCGGCAATCTGCCGGTCGCGGTACTCGCGGATCAGCTTGATTTCTTCTTCCGAGCGAGCGATGGCGTCGTCAAGCGGCTGGCATTCGTCGGCAATCCACTTGCAGATAGCCTTTTGTTCTTCGATTGGTGGCAGTGCAATGACAGCGTTCTTCACGTCGTGCTTCCCGAGTGCGAAGCGCGTGACGCCGGTGGCCAGAACGTGAAACTGTTCGGCGATACGGGCAGACCCGATGGCGCGAAACAGGAACTCGCCCTCGATGCGACCAGGGTCGGGGCGTAGCAATCCAAGGTGGTATGCGCAGACCACACCAGGAAGCCCTTCCGGCACCCACGCTGGCACAGCAATGTCGTCCGGTGTTTCGGAATCCTTGGTGATGATTACATCGCCTGCTTTCAGCGTAAGCCGGGCGATTTCCCCTGCCGTCGCAGTGGCGCGCATCAAGTCCATGTCGTCCGTGATCTTGTCGTTTTTGTAGACGTCTGTGTAGTTGCACAAGCGAACTGGAATTTCGTGATCATGCGAGTGCTTGTCCACACCACTGAAGCGCACATCAGCGACGTGCTTTACCAAGGCAACATCCCAGTGATGGGGAACGTCTCCGAGCCACTCGATGCCTGAAGGCTTTAGCGCCACAGAAGCATTGATGCCTCGCGTGACGGCGTGATCGATGATGCGCAGCTTCTGCTCGGTGAGCAGGCCGATGAGATCGCGCTTAGTCTTGATGAACCGGGCGATATGAACGTCTTGCGCCCGAAGGTAGGCGACTATCTGATCTTGCTCGGTGCGGGGTGGGATCAGTGCCGAGACGTCATAGAAGTCGTCCGTGTACAGA
>RGVZ01000174.1 GCA_010029825.1 bacterium
GACGCGGAAAACTTTGGAATCCAACAAGAGATCGTCGACCGCATCATCGAAGAAGTCCTCGAATCGTGGAAGATTGCGCTCGACGTCAATTTCACACGCGCGACCCAGTGCGACGAGGCCATCGACCTCAAGTTTTACCTGGGCGTCGTCCCGGGCTCGAAATCTGAATCCCCCCAAGCCTCCCATGCCCACGAGTCCCTCGGAACCATCTTCAGCCAGACGTCAGAAGATATCGCCGGGCTGGCCGTGCGCACGGAATACGACGAGACAAACCTGCGTGGCAGGGGCTTCGTATACATTGCCCCCCAGCAAGGCCCCCTGTCATTCCAGCGGCCGGAATTCATGGAGATACCCTGGCAGGTGTTCCAACACAAAATCCTGCGCATCGCGATCAGTCATGAAGTCGGCCACGTCTTCGGCCTCGAGCATTCCCACGGCGACGGCGACATCATGGGCGCGCGCGTGATCGAATCCCTGCTCATGAAATCCAATTTGAAATGGATGGCCGTCAGCGACAGTGTGCGCAAGGCCTTCCATGAAAAACTGGACCGTTACACGCCCCGCAACCTGGTCACTTTGCCCGAAACGGCAAAATTCACGCGGTGCCTGGACGACAAGTGCCGGCGCTTCCGGTTCATGGTGCTCAACGACACCACAATCATTTTCCATATCTGGAGTTGGATCCCGGCCGACGTCCCGACGCGCGTCATGGAAAGTTCCCAACTCGAGGAAATTTTGACGCTCAACGCGACTTCCGTGGGCCTTGAGCCCCTCGCCTCGGTCGTGGCAGATGGCAAGAGCACGCCCGTGATCCACGCGACGCGCGCGACCTACTCGGGCCGCATGAGCGACGGACAATCGATCCTCGTTGACTGGACCGCCGGCAAAACGCCCCGCGTCCTTGTTCTCGACGGCGGCAACACGACCACCATGCTGGAATAAACCCGGCGCGCGAACACGGCGCCGCGCCGTCACTCGTGCGGCAGGTCCTCGTTGACCCAGGCCATCGTCCCGCCCGAGACGTTGCTGAGGTTGGTGAACCCCTCGGCCGCCAGCATCACGCACGCCTGGCGCGACCGGCCACCCGACTTGCAAATCAAGTACAACGCGGCCGACTTGTCGGTGATGCCCGCTGCGGCCAGGGACGCCTTCGAGATCGCGCCCAGGACAATGTGAATCGCGCCCTTGGCATGGACCTGCGCGAACTCCTCGGGCGTGCGGACGTCGATCAATTTCGCGTTCTTGTCTGCCTTCAGGGCCTCGTGCGCCTCGGCGACAGAGATCTCATGGATCATTTCATTTCTCCCCGTTTTTTTCCGTCAGCGACTCAGTCGCGACGATAGAACTCTACTTGGGTTCCCTCGCCGGCGCCAGCGCCCATCAACTGCGCGGCGCCCGCCACACCAGCCCCCGGCGCCGCCACTGGCCGGTCGGCGAACGCCCGGCGCGTGGCGCGCGTTTGGCTCCCGGGGCCGCCGGGGTCACGACCGGCCGGGTCCCCGGCGCGCGCAAGGGCCACGTTGCTCGACAGGATGTCCGTCAACTTCCAGGTTTCCAGCGCGCCGCGGTATTCATCGATGCGCAGCAGGGCCGATGGGTGGCGCGCCAGCCAGTTGGTCGCCCACGCGCGCACCCGGCGCGACGGGTCGAATGAACCGGCAATGACAAACAATTCGGCGTCAGGGTCCCCGCCGTTGACGAGGGCCTTCAGGATGTCAACGCGCGCCGCCTCGGGGACAAGAGGCAGGGCGAATTTCAGGACATAGCGCTCGGCCAGGTTGTTGGACCGGGTGAATCGCTGGAAATAACCGTTGAGCAGGTTGCGGCGCTCTTGTTGGCCCACGGCCTTCTCGATTTCCGAGGCCATGAGCGGGACGCCGCTCTCGACCAGGGCAAAGGCGGCCGTCATGCGGACCCACAGGCTGGAATCGTCCAGGGCGCGGCGCAGGATGTCCTCGGATCCGGCGGCGCGGTACGCGCGCATTTCCTCGACGGCGCGGTAGTGCTGGTACTGGAACTTGTGGTCGACCCCGGCGCGCCAACCGTCTTGCTCGATGACGGACATCGGGCGGCGGGCTTTGTTGAGGGCGCCCAGGGCGTCCTTGTCGATCTCGTTGATGATGACGCGGTAGGGGTCGCGAACGGCCACGTCGACGTTGCCGTCGGGATAACCCTCGTCATTTTCGTCGCCTGTTTCGCTGGCGGACTTTGCCGGTTTTGGCGCAGCCTTGGCGGCGACTTTGGCGGCGGCCGGTTTATCGGGCAGGGCTGCCGGTTGTTCTTCCTCGGCCAGGCCGAGCATTTCCAGAACCGGGTGCAGGATGCCGGCGAAAAGGGACTCCTCTTTTTTGACGGGCGCGCCGGCGGGAGTCTTGGCGCCGGGATCGGGCTTGTCATCGAGTTTCAAGTCGGCGTGGCTGTCGGCGTCGTGTTGCATGACCGAGTTCAGGTAGAAAACGGCGCCGCCCACGACGATGAACGACCCCAGAAAAAGGGCTCCGAGACGCAAGTAGCGGCCGGCGGGACTGGAGATCGGGGAAATCCGGGACACGGCCGACGGGGCGTTCTGGTCCATCGGGTTGAAACCCGGATTGCCGACGGCTGGCAGGTCAATTTTTGACGGGATATCGGCGGGGATATTGGCCGGGGTGTCGGCGGTTGCGCTCGCCGGTTGCGGTTGCGGCGGCGGCGCGAATTGAGGGAACGGCGCCGGAGCAGACGGGGCCGCCGGGGGAGCCGTCAGACCCATGTCTTCCGGCAGGTCGAGGAAGTCCAGGTTGAGCGCGGCGGCGACGGGTCCGGAGGTCGTATCGATCCTCTGGGTCTTCTCGTTCGCGGGATCGGACCCTTGAAGGCCGGGAATTGGAATGACGTTGCTTGCCATCGACCGGAAACCCCTGAAATTCGTCCTCGAGTCTCTGAAAAGGGGTTTCGCCAGAAGGGCAAAAATATTTAGGAAAAAGTACAGGGGAAACGGAAAACCAGTTGATTCCACAGGCAGTTATGGTAAAACCCCCCGCCTGATCGACCCCGTCGACTGTGTAAGCTAACCCTTGAAATTCCTGAGGGCTTTTTGATTATGTCGAAGAAACTGGAACTCATCCGCAACATCGGTATCTCTGCCCACATCGACTCGGGGAAGACCACCCTGACCGAACGCATCCTGTTCTACACGGGTCGTATTCACAAGATCGAGGAAGTCCGCGGCGGCGGCGACGGCGCCACGATGGACCACATGGAACTTGAAAAAGAGCGCGGCATCACGATTACCTCCGCCGCGACGACCGTTCGTTGGCATGACAACGTCGTCAACATCATCGACACCCCGGGACACGTGGACTTCACGGTCGAAGTGGAACGCTCGCTGCGCGTCCTCGACGGCGCCGTTCTCGTTCTTTGCGGCGTGGCCGGCGTCCAGTCGCAATCGATTACTGTCGACCGCCAGATGAAGCGTTACGGCGTTCCGGCCGTCGCGTTCATCAACAAACTCGACCGCCAGGGCGCTGACCCGTACCGCGTCATGGAAATGCTGCGCGAGAAACTCGGCCACAACGCCGTCCCGATGCAAATCACCATCGGCCTCGAGAGCAACCTGGAAGCCATCATCGACCTGATCAAGATGAAGGCCTTCTACTTCGACGGGCCGAAGGGCGAGAACATCCGCGAAGAGGAAATCCCGGCCGAGCATCTTGAGCGCGCGAAAGAATACCGCGGCATCATGTTGGACAAGATCTCGATGTACAACGACGAGATCATGGAAGCGATGCTCGAGGAAAAAGAGATCGCGACCGATGACATCTACAAGACGATCCGCAAGGCGACGATCGCGCGCCAGATCACCCCGGTGTTCATGGGCTCTGCCTACAAGAACAAGGGCGTCCAGTTGCTGCTCGACGGCGTATCGCGGTTCCTTCCGAGCCCGCTCGACCGCGAGTACTGGGGCCACGACAACGACAAGCACGAAAAAGTGCAGGTTTTCTCGGATCCGGAAAAGCCACTCATCGCCATGGCGTTCAAGATCACGGACGAGACCTATGGCCAGTTGACCTACACCCGTATTTACCAGGGCACGCTGAAGAAGGGTGACACGTGCTTCAACCCGCGTATGCAGAAGAAGCAGCGCGTGGGCCGTATCGTGCGCATGCACTCGAACGACCGCGAGGACATCGATGCGGCAACGGCTGGCGACATCGTTGCCATGGTCGGCGTCGACTGCGCGTCGGGTGACACGTACTGCAACGAGAACCTCAACGTCTCGATGGAATCCATCTGGGTTCCGGAGCCTGTCATCGAGCTGGCGATGAAGCCGGCGAAGCAAGACGACCTCGTGAAGGTCTCGAAGGCCCTCAACCGCTTCATGAAGGAAGACCCGACGTTCCGCGTGAAGGTCGACGAGGAATCCAACGAGACGATCATCAAGGGCATGGGTGAACTCCACCTTGAGATTTACGTCGAACGCATCAAGCGCGAATACAAGGCAGAAGTTATCGTCGGCCAGCCGAAGGTGAACTACCGCGAGGCACCGACCATCCCGGCCGCGTATGACTACAAGCACAAGAAGCAGACCGGTGGTTCGGGTCAATACGCGCACATCGTGGGTAACCTGATCCCGCTGCCGGATGACAGCGCTGAGACCTTCATCTTCACCAACAAGACCGTTGGTGGATCCGTTCCGAAGGAATTCGTCCCGGGTACGGAAAAAGGCTTCCGCGAGTCGGTGGACAAAGGTCCGCTGGCTGGTTGCCAGGTGATCAACTGCTCGATCGAACTGACCGACGGTGGATACCACCCGGTCGACTCGTCCGAAATGGCGTTCAAGATCGCGGCGCGCGGCGCCTTCAAAGAGGCGTTCCTGGCGTCGAAGCCAGTGCTGCTGGAGCCGATCATGAAAGTCGAGGTCGAGACCCCGGTCGACTTCCAGGGTCCGGTGCAGGGCGACTTGTCGTCCCGCCGTGGTTTGCTCCTTGGCAGCGACATGCGTGACGACTACGCGGTCATCATCGCCGAAGTTCCGCTGGCGGAAATGTTCGGTTACTCGACGGACCTGCGCTCCAAGACGCAGGGCAAGGCAGGATTCACGATGGAATTCGCCCGTTACCGCCCGGTCCCGAGCAACATCCAGGAACAGATCGTCGCGAAGTACCGCGAAGAGCAGGCCAAGGGTAACAAGTAAGACAGGATCCTTCGGCCCTTCGGGCCTCAGGATGACGGCAGCCCCGTCATTCTGAGCCGCAGGGCCGTCATTCTGAGGGCGTAGCCCCGTCATTCTGAGCCGCAGGGCCGTCATTCTGAGCCGGAGGGCCGTCATTCTGAGGGCGTAGCCCGAAGAATCCTCTCTTCAAAGAAAAGATCCTTCGCTTCGCTCAGGATGACGGGGCACCCGCGTCATTCTGAGGGCGTAGCCCGAAGAATCCTCTCTTCCCAGGTCATCCTGAGCCGCAGGCCGTCATTCTGAGCCGCAGGCCGTCATTCTGAGCCGCAGGCCGTCATTCTGAGCCGCAGGCGAAGAATCCTCTCCTCACCCCCCCTCCCCCCATACACGGTGCGGAGGGGATTTTTTCAGGTTAAAATCTCGTCAGATAGAGATAAGGGTCCCGTCCCATGCCACTGTCCCGTCTGAAAACCGAGAAACGCTCCTTCACGGACATCCAGCATGTCGTCTCGGACCTGGTCACACATATTTTGACCCATGCCGGCCAGGCCGACATCTATCTGATCGGATCGTATGTCCGTGGCGCTGCCGATGAATTTTCCGACATAGACCTGGTCGTCGTCATTCCCGACGCACAAGATCCGGCACAGACGAGCTTCGCCATTTCTGAAAATCGCCCATGGCGAAAATTTGCAGTCGACCTGATGGTCATCAATCGCCACGAATTCGAGAAGATGTGCGACACGGGCGGAATCGCCTTTGAAGCAAAGAATCACGGAAAACTTCTATCCTCAGCCGGAGCCCCGCCAAAATGACACCGCCCCAAAAACAAGGCGAACGCCTGTTTGCCAAGGACTATGCCGGGACACTGCTGGACATCTCCCTCCAGGATCTGAAGTCGGCCCAGGCCCTGCGCAAGGCCTCTGAGGGGCGCCGCGAAAACATCGTGTTCCTGACGCAACAAGCGATTGAAAAGGCCATCAAGGCGGTGATTTGCCATCATGGACTTCCGGTGCCCTTGGTACACGATCTGGGCGCCCTGATCGCGCGTCTACCGGCCGACGTCAACGCGCCGCACGGTTACGATCTCTTGCGTTTCAACGATTACGCGGGAATTTTACGCTATGAACGTGGCCACTCCGCCCTGACCGACGAGGACCTCGACGCGGCCGTCGCCGCCGGCGCCGACGTCCTGGCATGGGCCTCAACCGTCATTCTCAAGGCCTCGCCGTCAGTCTGAAGGCACCGCCGTCATTCTGAGCCGAAGGCCCGTCATTCTGAGCCGAAGGCGAAGAATCCTCTCTTGACAGACAAGATCCTTCGCTTCGCTCAGGATGACGGGGCACCCGCGTCATTCTGAGCCGAAGGCCCGTCATTCTGAGCCGAAGGCGAAGAATCCTCTCTTGACAGAAAAGATCCTTCGCTGCGCTCAGGATGACGGGGCTCAGGATGACGGCGCTTCGCTCAGGATGACGGGAGGGATTTTTTTATCCAACTGATTTCCAACTTCCGGGAGGAATCCCGGTGATTCCAGACCGGGCAATTTTTGCCTGGCGCCATCTCTCGCGCGACAACTAAAGGTCGCGCGGATTTCCCCGATGACAAGAGAGCAATGCCATTGCATCTGCGTGGAGGATGTCAGGATGACAGAGAAGAACAAACGCGGACACGCGGGACAACTGCGACTTGTCCAGGGCCCAGAGGCCGATGCCTCAAACACGGGTCCGGTACATCTGCCGGTGCCGAAACCGAAATCGCCGGCCGAACTGGCAGCGATTGAAAATCCCCTGGTCCGTCAGTTGACGGCCCTGGCAGACTCGCTCGACCGTGACGTGGCGGCCCTGCTGGGCTTCTGAACCCGCGAATGACCCGTACGTGCGGGATGAAAAAAAAGGACGCTCCCCGGGGGGGCGTCCTTTTTTTAAGAGAGGATCCTTCGGCTTCGCCTCAGGATGACGCGGGAAGAGAGGATCCTTCGCTTCGCTCAGGATGACGGGCCTGCGGCCTCAGGATGACGGGTCAAGGATTCGAGAACACCTTCACGCCGTACTCGCCCGTCGAGAAGCGCGAGATCACGCACAGGCTGCCGATCACCTCGCGGCCAAGGGCCGTACGGTAGGCCTCTTCCACCGCCGCCTTGCCGTTCAGGCAAGCCTCGCGATTCGCGAACGTATCGGGGGCAGTCTCCTGGTCGTAGTCGCCCGGGATCGAGATCATGTAAAGGCGCGCGAGGCCAAGCAGGCTGTCACTGGTGCAGAAAACGGACAGGGGCGGAACGCGGCCGTTCTCGAGGATGCGCTGCAGGGTCTCGGCGTCCTCGTGGCAGGATTCAACCGCCTTGTAATTGTTCACTTCCTTCAACTTGATGAACAGGCTTTCCTTCGCGTAGTAGCGGGCACCGGCCCAATACTCGGATACGCCGTCTTCCATGCCGACCACAGCACGGACGACCTTCACTCCGCGCTCGCGCAGGCGCTCGGTCATCACATCACCGAGAATGTCCGTCGCGCCGAGAACCGGCGAGAACATCAACTCCATGTCGTCGATGACCCGCATGCCGTCCTTCGCCACACCGATGGCATCAACCCGCGCCGCGAATGGGTAGTGGCTGCTGTCATACTTGCGGAAACACCATGCGGCAAAGTTCCGGAGCCCGAGGTTTTCCTCGAAAGCGGCGACCTCGGCCCCAAGCCCCGCAAGGCACTCATCCATGGAACCGTACATGGCGTTCGCGACATCATGACGGATGCCACCCTGAGTCGAGGTTATGGTCAGTGGCGCCTCGGCGACGTAATTGATGATGACATCAGCCACCCCGTCACCTTCGTTCAGGCACTTGGTCCCGTAAATCGTAACGCCCGCCACCGACTTAAGTTTGTCGGCCAACGTTCCCGCCACCGCGGCGCACTCACCGGCCCGCACTGGATAAGAGTCCAGCATGTACGCGTGAATTCCCGGTGCCGCGGAAGACGCGGGCATAGCCCCCATAGCCGCCATGCCCGCCGTCGAGGTTACAGAGGTGACGCCCGCCAAAAACGCGCCCATGATCACGGGCCACTTTGCATGAAATTTCATAAATCCCCTCACATTTATCTGCAGTGATGCGCAGTGATAATAAAAACACAGCGTATCAATATACCGCGGACGATGTCATCTGAAAGCGAAAAATCTCAGAATTCGCCCGAGCATGTGCGCGGCAGTTTGTGTCACCGGCCCGCGACAAGGCCGCCCAGGTAACCTTCGTCGTAGCTGGTCCCGTTATCGCCGATGTCCACCAGATCCAGCTGCAACTGCACCCTGGTCACACCCGCCGGCACGTCCAGCCTGAAATCCCTGATGGCCGGTTGGCC
>RGVZ01000175.1 GCA_010029825.1 bacterium
CCGGACGGCGCAGGCGGCGCGCAAGGGGGATGGCCCCTTCAGCATTTGGCATTGGCCGCGTGAGGCGCAGTCAAGTCGAGCAGTTTACAAACAATCCCCCACTCGCTCGCGGTCACGGGCTGGATCGACAAACGTTGACCCTTTTTCAAGACTTGCATCGCCTCAAGGCCTTTGGTCGACCTCAGCAGGTCGAGGCTGACGACCTGACGGGCAGGACTGACGGCCTGGATATCCACCATGACCCAGCGCGATTTGCCTTCAGCTTTGGATTTCTCGTCGAAATATTCGCTCTTCGGGTCCAGGGCTGCGGGGTCCGGATATGCCTCCCGGACCACCCTCGCAATTCCCGCAACCCCTGGCGGATTGGCGTTCGAGTGATACACGAGAACCATGTCCCCGTTCTTGAACTCATCCCGCATCATGTTGCGGGCCTGGTAGTTGCGTACACCTTCCCAGCAAGTCGTCTTCCCGGGGGCGGCCATTAAATCATCGAAAGAAAAAACTTCTGGCTCAGTTTTCATGAGCCAGAAGCGTGGACGTTCAGAGTTCACCATTTCAGTTCGCAATGCCTTAAAGTCGATTATTTACGCTCATCCATCGGCACATAGTCACGCAGGTTCTCACCCGTGTAGATCTGGCGCGGACGGTTGATGCGACCGTCACCGGCCTTGTGCATCTCAAGCCACTGCGCGATCCAGCCTGGCAGGCGGCCCAGGGCGAACATTACCGTGAACATGTCGGTCGGGATGCCCATCGCGCGGTAGATCACGCCGCTGTAAAAGTCGACGTTGGGATACAGTTTGCGCTCGATGAAATACGAATCTGACAGGGCGGCTTCCTCGAGTTGCTTGGCAACGTCAAGCAGCGGATCGTTGATGCCCTTCTTGGCCAGCAACTTGTCGCAGGCAGCCTTGATGACTTTCGCGCGCGGATCGTAATTCTTGTAAACGCGGTGACCAAAGCCCATCAGGCGGAATCCGCTGTTCTTGTCCTTGGCCGCGGCCACGGCCTTCTTGACGTCGCCGCCACTCTTCACGATGCCTTCGAGCATCTCGACGACTTCCTGGTTCGCGCCGCCGTGCTTCGGGCCCCACAGGGCGCAAATGCCGGCCGCGATCGAAGCGAACATGTTGGCGTCGGCGGAACCGACCATGCGCACCGTTGACGTCGAGCAGTTTTGCTCGTGATCCGCGTGAAGGATGAGGAGGAGGTTCAGCGTCTTCACGAGTTCCGGGTCGACTTCGTATGGCTCCGAAGGAACCGCGAACATCATGTGAAGGAAGTTCGCGCAATAATCGAGCGAGTTCTTCGGGTAAATCACCGGCTGGCCGATCGACTTCTTGTAGGAATACGCGGCGATCGTGCGGACTTTCGACAAAACGCGCGGCACGAGCTGGCTCACCTGGTTGTCATCGTTCGGATTCAACCACTCCGGGTAGTAACTCGATAGCGAGCACACCATCGACGACAAGATCGCCATCGGATGCGCCGAGGACGGGTACCCATCGTAAAAGTGAAGCATGTCCTCATGGATCAGTGAGTGACGCGTCAGCATCTGACGGAAATCCGCGAGCTGCTGCTTGTTCGGGAGATGCCCGTAAATCAACAGGTACGAAGTCTCGACGAAGGTTGACTTCTCGGCGAGCTGGTCGATCGGGATTCCGCGGTAGCGCAGGATGCCTTTTTCGCCATCGATGAAAGTGATGGAGCTCTTGCAAGAGCCTGTGTTTCCGTACCCGGAATCCAGCGTGATCAGACCCGACTGGTCACGCAACTTCGTGATATCCACGCCTTTTTCGCCTTCGGTGCCTGTATAGACCGGCAACTGGTAGGTTTTGCCGGCGTACTTCAACTCTGCAAAATCGCTCATGGGACCGGACTCCTCGCCCAAATAGGTTTTCCAACTGCAAAAAAGCCACTCATATCGTATAGAAACGGTGGCTCGAACGCAAACGCAAGCCGTTCGTAAAATCTGTGTAAATACTGCCGGGGCGAATTGCAATGCCAGACAAAGTCAAGACAGCGCCAAAGCGAATGTTCGTCATCGATGCCATGGCGCTCGCCTTCCGCAGTTTCCACGCCTTCGGAGCCCGCCCGCTGACCACATCGGCGGGCATTCCGACATCCGCGGTCTACGGTACGGCAGTTTTCCTCCTCAAACTGATCGAGGATGAAAAACCAGACTACCTGGTCATCGCGACGGACAGCAAAGAACCGACCTTCCGGCACAAGATGTACCCGCTGTACAAAGCCAACCGCACCGAGATGCCCGAGGACCTGGCGCGCCAGCTGCCCTATCTGTTCCGCCTGTTCGACGCCCTCAACTGCAAGCTGCTCAAGCAACCTGGAGTCGAGGCGGATGACCTCATCGGCAGCCTCGTCAAGCAACACTCGACCCCGGATCTCGTCAGCTACATCGTCTCGGGCGACAAGGACTTCATGCAGCTGATCAACCACCACATCTTCCTGTACTCGCCCAAGAAGGCAGAACCTGCCCAGATCATAGGCATCGAGGGCGTCCACGAAAAATTCTCGTGCGGACCGGAGCACGTCGTTGATGCCTTGGCCCTGATCGGCGACACAGCCGACAACGTCCCTGGCGTCAACGGGATCGGGGACAAGGGCGCCGCGAAGCTTATCGGCGCGTTCGGCAGCCTGGAGGGCATCTACGCGCACCTCGACGAGATCAAGAACGAGCGTCAGCGCGAAAGCCTGCGAACCTCGAAAGACGCGGCTTTCCTGTCGCGGGAACTCCTGCGGATCAAGACCGACCTCGATCTGGAACACGCCCTCGACGCCATGAAATTCGATCACGACACCGCGATCGCCAACGAGCGATTGCTGCACTTGTTTGAAGAACTCGAGTTCCGGACACTGGCCCAACGGGTCCAGGCTGAGATGCGCGAGCAACGCAAATCGTCCGGGGCTTTGACCACGGCCAACCGGCCTCTCGCGCAGGCTCCCGCCTCGCCGGTTGTCGCCCCGGTTGCCACGCCGTCGCTGGACCGCTCCGGCTATGTCCTGGCCAACACACCAGCGACACTGAAAGCCGCGATCGATGATCTCAAGGCTGCCAAAGTCGCGACGTTCGACACAGAGACCAACGGCCTCGACGTGGTGGACTCGCGTCCCATCGGCGTGAGTGCCAGCACGGCACCAGGCAAGGGATGGTACATCCCGCTTCTGGACAAACACCTTGAAGGTGGCCTGACGCCGCGGGATGTCCTCGCCGCCATCAAGCCCTGGATCGAATCGCCTGGGCAAACCAAAGTCGCTCACAACCTTAAATTTGACCTCCAGATGCTGCGCAACGCGGGCCTTCGTCCGGCCGGCCCTTTCGTGGACACGATGCTGTGCTCGTGGCTTCTGGACTCCAGCGGACGCGAACACGGACTGGACGCGTGCGCCATGCGCGAGCTCGGGATCTTGAAGATCCCGACGTCAGACCTGATCGGCCTGCGCGGCGAGACGCCGATGAGCGAGGTACCCCTCGAAAAAATTTCCGAATACGCCGTAGAGGACGCGGAAGTTACGTTCCGGTTGTACGGGCACTTCATGCCAGAAATCCAAAAGCGCGGCCTCGGCAAAGTCCTTCATGAGATTGAAATGCCACTGGTGCCGATCCTTGCGTCGATGGAGCAGACCGGAATCCACGTCGACGCCGGGGAACTCGCGAAGATCTCCGATCACCTTGCGGAGGAATCGGCCAGGCTGGAAGAAGTCATCTACAAACTGGCTGGCGAAGAATTCAACATCAACTCTACAAAACAGCTGCAGCACATCCTGTTCGAAAAACTGAAAGTCCACGAGGAACTCGGAGTCAAGCGACTCAAGAAAACGAAATCGGGTTACTCGACCGACATGTCCGTGCTTGAGGCGCTGAGTGAGCATCCCCTGCCCGAGGCGATCCTCGCTTACCGCTCGGTCAGCAAATTGAAAAACACTTACGTTGATACGCTGCCACAGCTGATCAATCAGCACACGAACCGGATCCATACGAGTTTCCACCAGACAGGTACCGCTACCGGGCGCCTGAGTTCATCCGATCCGAATCTGCAAAACATCCCGATCCGGACGAAGCAAGGACGCGAGATCCGCAAGGCGTTCAAGCCAGGAATTCCCGAGGCCGTGCTCATTTCAGCGGATTACTCGCAGATCGAGTTGCGCATCCTAGCCCACATCGCCGGCGAGACCGCCCTTGCCGATTCGTTCCGCAAAGGAATTGACATTCACAACGCCACCGCGTCGCGCATCTTCGGGGTCAAGACCGACGAAGTCGACCAGACCCTGCGATCGCGCGCCAAGGCGATCAACTTTGGCATCATTTATGGCATGGGACCACAGCGTCTCGCGCGCGAGACCGGTGTGTCGATGGCAGAGGCGAAGGAATTCATCGAAAAGTATTTTACCGGTTACCCGCGCATCAAGGATTACATCGCGGACGCGATCGCGAAGGCCAAGGCAAACGGCTACACGGAAACCATGACCGGCCGGCGACGACCTCTGCCAGAACTGCATTCCACGGACCGGCTGACCCTCGTGAACGCAGAGAACATCGCCGTCAACTCCCCGATCCAGGGCAGTGCCGCGGACTTGATCAAGTTGGCGATGATCAAAGTTGATCATGACCTCAGTGCCGCAGGACTCAAGACGAAACTGCTGTTGCAGGTCCACGACGAACTTGTATTCGAGGCGCCCAATGCCGAGATCGCCCGCGCCAGTGAAGTGATTCGCCATGCCATGGAGCACGCGATGGAACTCAATGTACCGCTGAAAGTGGAGATCGGGTCGGGCGCCAACTGGTTGGAGGCCCACTGATGGACATGCCGCTCACACAGCACCTTGACGAGCTGCGCACACGCGTTACCCGGTCAGTCACTGTCATCATGATCGCTTTCATGATTTTGCTCTTCAAGGCACAGGACTTGATCAACTTCTTGAAGACCCCACTGGTGAACGCGCTCCCCCCGGGCACCCCGGCATTGCATTTCACTGGTCCGATGGACGTCATGTTCATCGGGATGAAAGTCGCGTTCATGGTCGCCGTCATCATCACGTCGCCATTCTGGCTGCGGGAGTTCTGGAAGTTTTTTGAGCCAGGGCTTTATCCGCAGGAACGCAAGCACATCCTTCCCTTCATCTGGGGTTCCATTGTCCTTTTCCTCGCCGGTGTATCGTTCTGCTACTTCGTGGCGTTGCCATGGACCCTCGGATTCTTGATCCAGATCGGCCTCGAAGTGGGAGTGCCGATCATCACCGTGACGGATTATGTCAACCTGCTCATCCTGCTTTTCGCTGGCTTCGGACTTGTCTTCGAGACGCCGCTGATCCTGGTCTTGCTTTCCATGATCGGGGTGATCGACTCGACGACGCTCGTCACGCAGCGTCGCATCGCGATCGTGATCATCCTGATTGTCGCGGCAATCCTGACGCCCGGGCCGGACCCGGTTTCACAGTTCGTGATGGCCTTCCCGCTTTACGGCCTGTTTGAACTGTCCATTCTCATCATCAAACGGCTTGAGAAAAACCGCGGCCCCGTCACCGGAACGCTTCTGGCAGGCGCGATTGTCACCGCGATCCTCGCGGCGACCACACTCCCGGGAGCGCGAGACGCCCGCGCCGGGGGAGTCGATGCGGATGCCGCAAGGCAGCGACCGGCGGCGACGTCTTTCTGGACCGTCGGAGCAGGTATCGCGTCATGGGCAATCACCACGGACAGCATCCATGGAATCTCCGGCCAATCGGCACGCGTCAGTGTGGGACACAGCCTCGATCAGGGTAAATGGAACCTGGCGACGTCCCTCGACATGATTCTCGGCCCTTACGCGCCAGTGAGCCCGGGCAACATCCGGCGAATCGATGTTGACTTCAACGGGACGGGTATCAGCTTGACCGGCAGTTACCGGTTCCGGAACCTGACGGATCGACAGGGCAAGGAAACGGGAAACATTGCCGGATCCCCGTTGGTGCTCGCGGGC
Source organism: bacterium (assembly GCA_010029825.1). GTDB lineage: Bacteria > Bdellovibrionota_B > Oligoflexia > Oligoflexales > RGVZ01 > RGVZ01. The sequence goes on from RGVZ01000175.1 coordinate 5,979, forward strand.
TTGTCGTACCTGGACACAACAGGCAGATCCATAGGCGGAAGTTACGAGGAAGACTTCGTCCTGACCCCGGTCAACCCCACGGAGTCCTCCACAGATGGCGTGACCTTGCTGGACAACTATAAATTGCGCACGACGCGGCTATCCGGGATATTCGGGGCCGGTTGGGGCTCCAACTGGGCGAAACAGCGCCGGTCGAACAGCCCGTCCGACCTGAAAACAACGGTCGATGGGTACACCGTTTCCCTGTGGGCAGAGGTACCGCTCGTCTCAACGTGGTCCGCGGAATACGAGCTGGTCACAGCGACGGACAAGATTGAGAGCCACGCGGTCAGCGAACGCGGATCCGTAAAGGGTTACGACATCGTGCTGCAGGCGACGGCCCTGCTCGGCGGTTGACCGTCAGTTCATTCGAACAAAATCGGGGGGCGGGAATTTCATCGTCGCGTCTGGAATCATCTCGATTCCGCCTCTTACAATGACGCCATCCTTGCCTTGATCATGCCAACGGTCGAGAAACTCTTCCCACGGAATCCACGCGTAAGATGAAACAAGCAGTGGATCCATGAAGTAGACACGATCAGCGTCGTAACCGATCGCCACGACGTAATGACCGCTATCCCACATGTTCTTCCAGTCGACTTTCCCGGCTTTGGAGCCTTCGGAATCTGCGGAAGCTGCCCAGGCCTGGATGACAACGATGACCGGGTGGCGGGCGTCCAGAATGCCCTGCAGACTGTCCCGGGTCATCCCGTGATGCAGCCTGGCGTCAAAACCCTCTGCCCTCGCGAAACTCACCATGTTGTTCACGGGAGTGCCGTCCTCCGGCGAGGTCCCGAGCTTCTTGCCCAGGTCTTCCTGGTAATATTCGATTCCGTAGTAGGACAAGACCGACTGCATGGCCGCGGCACCGCAATGAAACGGGGTGTGTTGCGTGACCTGCGGAATCTTGATGAGCTTCAAGAGCTTGAGATCGGGCTCTGCCTGGACCGCGGCGGATGAAATCGATGTCTGCGGCAAAATCAGGGCGGCGCCAATCGACAAACAAGCCGCGAGAATGAATCCTGTCTGGGCTACCCTGAATCTCATCGCGTCACGCGCTCCAATCAGCTGTTTCACTCAGCCATTGCGCCGGAACTGGATCGTCCGGCTGGAAACGACCTTCCCACTAGCATCGAAGCCGAGGAATGTCACGGGCTTTGCGGCTTCGATCGCGACCGGGCGGGAGCTCTCGAAAACGACAGCGCCAGCGGGTACAGGGGCGATGACAGTCTGTTCGCCAGCCGCACGGAACTCCAGGAAGACCTGCGGGTTGCGCAAGCACGCCTCTTTGCGGCCCGAACACAGACCGATGCGGGCCACGGAAGCATCCGTCGCGACGTAGAGCCTGGCCGCGCCATTGGTCGCGGAACCGGGGCCGATCGCGAGCGCCATGCTCCTCGACATACCCACACCAGGCGCACCATTCGGAGCCGGTTGCGCGCCCGGCTGCAGATTCTGCTGGCGGGGCTTCGCGAACAACGTGTCCGCCATCACTTGCTGCTCCGGCATCACACGGAACGCCGGGGTTTGGTGACCGCCAGACAAGCGAGCCGTCTCCGATTTGACCGCCTCCAGGAACTCGCCAATGGTCGCCTGCGGCCGATTGGTTTTGAAGCTGCTGAATACTCCGGCCACCGCGTTCGTGAACTTGCTGCCTTCACTGCCTGCGAGAGAAGTCTCGCTTTGCTGAGACGCGGACATGACAATCAATTGCTCGTAGGCCTGCGGCGCCAATTTAGCCACTGCAGACTGGTCATAGAAACTGCCAGCGGCGATGTCCGCGTAATTCTCCGCGACATCCTTCATGTACTGATCCGTCACTTCCGTACCGCCCGCGAGCGCGAGCGTGGTCTGCGGCTGATTGAAAAGGCCATTACCGGGCAACGTAAATGCAGTCAAAGAATCGACCGGGAAAAGAACTGCCGGGTTGGTAGCGATAGAATTAGCGTCAAAAATCCTGTCTACTGTTGCTGTCCTAAACGGCCTACCATTGGCATCTGCTCTTAAATTGGTAAACAAACGCCCTGCGATGATATCAAGCCCCCAGGTCTTTGAGAGATTGATATTGGCATTAAGTGCAGTGAGATTAGAAACGTGGGTATAGGTTGTGGCATTGTCCAAAAGATTGGAAAAGCCGTATTGCAAACCAGGTACCATGATTTGGTCAAAACCTATAACCTGCAGCGTTCTGGTATTCTGATTGACTAAAACAGAGCGTTGGTTTGTCAATGAAACCTTGACAGCAGGACTTAATTGGTAAGTGAGCTTAAAAGTATTGTTAAACTTATTATCCTGTCTCGGAGCGTACAATCGCTCATTAACTAGCTCATTATTTTCTATGATGGAAGACTTT
>RGVZ01000176.1 GCA_010029825.1 bacterium
GCTCTACGGGGCGTCGGTATTTCATCAGCGTGCCGCGCGATATTAGCACCTGCGCCGAAGCGCAGAGTTGGATGGCAGATGCGGGCACCACAGCGCGTGTTCCGTACGCGGCTAATCCAGTTCGGGTGATTGGGGCATCGTAAATCAAACAAAGGAGTTTTTCATGAGTACCGCAGTTATCGACGCTCCCGCGTCACATGCCACGGTTGCGCGCCTTCGCGCCGCCGCCCAAGCGATTGAACAGATCAAGAACGACGCCCCGCAGCAGTTTCCTGAAGCTGCCAGCGTTGGCGACGCCGTCCGGCAGGGCGACATTTACATTCAGAAGATCGACGACGTTTCGGCTACGCCGCTGCTCTACACCCGCGTGCTGCAGCCGGTATTCCCGCTGCAGCTGGCCGAGGGCAACACCAAGGGCAGCCGGCACTGCCTGTCACACGGCAACGGCGTGACGGTCTACAATCCGATTGAGCCCAACTCGCGCGAGATGTTCTCGCAGCTGGCGGAGATGCGCGGCGTTTCGACGGCCGAGCCAAACTGGCGCCAGACACTGCGCGACGCCGAGTGGGAAGAGCGGCGAGCTAACCCGGGCTCGTCGACAACCCTGTTGACGGCGCAGGACGCCACTGCGATGTTGGCGTTCGCCGGCCCGATTCTCCGGCTGGCCGAGCCAAACGTAATTGCACACCCGGAGCACGGCGACTGGTTGCTGCCGCCGGGTACGTATCGGATCACCTACCAGCGCACGGTGGCAAAAGACAACACCGTCATCCGCGTCTGGGACTGATATCTAAATGAACCCCTGCCCGGGCGGTAGCAAAACAACTACCGCCCGGGCTTCATTTAAACCAAAAACCATGAGCATCGCCGAAGACACAAACATCGAAGCCGTGCTGCCCATGACGCTGCACGACGAAGAACAACTGCTTGAATATCTCAACGACACGATGATTCCGTGCGCCGGCTGCGGCGCCCAGATCGAAGTCGACGATAGTCACCGCTGGATCAATCGCCTCGTGTGTGCGGAGTGCATTGCAGAATACGAGGGGCTTGACGCGGCTGACGAAGCCAATTACGACGACATCTACGAGGAGGAGCCTACCGATGGCGACGACTGAAATGCGCTGGACAGACGTGCCAGCAAGTGTGGTCAAAGCTGCAGCCGAACGTTGCGACGGCCACGGGATATTTGATCCGGCTGCGCTCACCGAGGTTGGCGTTCCGCAGCCGCTGGTTGACCGATTCACCGAGACATTTGAAAGCGACTTCAGCAGCCCAAAGTCGACAATCTTTGATAACAAAACCGGCCTGCCGGTGAACCAGATGCGCGGCGTCTACGGCTACAACGTGCTGTCTGGAATGATTCGCGACTTGCAGATCCACGCCGAACCCAAATTTGGTCGCGGGTTTCAGGCAGAGGTGTGGAAGAAGGCGATTTTTGCTCATTTTGACGGCCCTGTACCTGCGGAGGCATAATGCCCGCCAAAGAAGACCTGCGGTTGCAATACCTGATCGCGAACAAAGAACCCGTAACCGCTGACATGATTGAAGAGCTGCTGCTGCGCGCATTTGCGAGCAGCTTCTGTGGCGAACAAGAAGAAGCTATGGCGTCGACCACGATCGCACAGCTGTCGGGCTGCCTGTGTTCACTCAGGCTTGCCGCGGCGCATGACGAAGACGACGACGTGAAAGAGGCCGCGGTTGAGGCCAAGATCCTGCGTGGCCCTGCTGCAGAGCAGTTTTACTGCAACGAAGTAATCAGGCTCTACAAGGCCAACGGCGCAGACCAGCTTTACGCTGAAGAGGCCGCCACATGGCCTGACGTCCTTGTGATGGACGCCGAGTACATGGAAGGCACGCTACGGCAGTTCGCCAAGATAGAAGTTGGACATGATCTACTTGTCGGTGATTATCTGCGCGCGCGCTACGGCGCAAATCAAACCCGCAGGAGCTAACTATGGTTAGCCTGAACAACGAGTTTGAACTGGACCATCCGTCGGAAAACGTACTGGAGTGGTGCCGCAATATCGTGCGTGTTATCGCGGACGGCGGTGTGTGGGGTATTCCGCGGTCACACACCATATTTCGCGTCGATCACAAAAATAAACGACTCGTGCTGCTAGCGCCCGGAAACGACGACGGCGCAGATTTCGAGGCCACAAAGCGGGTATTCAAACACATTGGATGGGATGTCACTGAGGACGATCATGGAGCAACAAAATCATGAACTGCTGGGATTAATCGTAGCCAGCCAGCGCGCTATATGTGACGAGCTGCTGGCCAAGGAAAAGAAAAAAGAAGCGCACATTGCACAACAACACGCCGCCTTTATGGACACGTGCATTCCCGGTGTGTGGGAAAGCGCCAAAGATATCATCGTTCCGCACTACGATCAGGATTTGGAAGAGCTGGAAATTCCCGTCGGCAAGTGCGGCAAATATGTCCGCAAAGAAGACGTAATCGTGGGCCTTGAAGTCTGGAACCGACGTTCCGGGTGTTTATGCTCGTGGCGCTGCCGTATGACCAAAGAGGGCAAGCTGCTTTACCGAGGCGAGATGGTGTATCACAGAGGAAGTATGGGCACCTACTCAGATCTAACCAAGACTGAGTTTGAGCAGACGTTCCTGCGGCACATGGCTGCTCTGATTCCGGGATCGCAGCTGAAGCACATTGAACCGGTTGCATTAGCCGCCAGAAAAACCAAACGGAGAGTCGTTGCGATGGCTGAATGATATGAAACTCACAGCGCAAGAAGCGCAGTTGGTATACGAGGCCCTGCGTGTTGTAAATGCCGCGCTTGGCGCACGTAAAGTTGAGCTGATCCGGGAATACAACGCTACGCTTAAAGACTGCAAAGAAGATCCATATCTCCCAGAACCAGCCGCATTTGATGAGCTAGGCAAAGCGTTTGACGTGCAGGACGCCATAACCGACCTGCTGCGAAAGTTTGAACGAACGGTAGAAAAACCGGCAAAGAAGCGCACACCCAAGGACGGAAAAAATGAAAGACGAACTGGAAAATAAACTTGTCAAAGAGTTTCCTGAGCTGTTTCAGGACCACGACAAGCCACCGACAGAAACCCTGATTTGCTTTGGGTGCGAATGTAGCGACGGCTGGTTTGATCTTATTTACACCGCCTGCAGCGTGATTCAGAATCACATCAAATACCGCCCCGAATGTCCGCCGTTTCGCTTCAGTCAGATCAAAGAAAAGTTTGGTGGGCTGCGGCTGTACAGCTACGGCGGCGACGAATTCACACATGGCGTGTGCAACATGGCCGAAGCGATGTCGTACAGGATTTGCGAGGTCACCGGCGAACGCGGGCAGCTGTGCTCTACAGGTTTTTGGCTGCGCACGCTGTCACCAGAACAGGCTGAGAAGAACGGCTACACTCCCGTGAAAAATCGCAAGGGCGACGAGCTGGAAAACGAACCGGAGACCGACAAATGATATCGCGCGCAGAACTTAAAAGCTGGCTCAACGCGCTGCCCGAAAACGCTGACGTTTACATCGACGACGACGGGCTATCGCTTGCTTGTAATACGCAGAATCTGGACGCGTATATCGAAGTGGGCGGAAAACCGGACGACGAGGAAACCACGGATGGCCCCGAAACAGAAAGTCTCGATTCCAGAGCTATTTAAACTCTGGCACACAAACGTAGGCAGCAAAGCAATTTGTGAGCAACTGGGAATCAGCGAGGCATACCTGCGCCGGCTCGTCAAAACACATCACCTGCCAAAACGAAGTCGTGCAGACACAAGTGCCAGCCGCCTCACTGATCCAAGCCCGGAAGAACTAGAACAGCGTATGCAAGAGATTCGCAGCGGCTGGTCGGCAAGCGAGGCTGAAGCAAAGTACTGCGGGCGCAAGCATCAGCGGTGGGAAATTCCAACGATACATTATGACGCCCGCCTTGATCAGTTTTATGACTGAAAGGATAACCCATGACAATGCCAGATGAACGCTTTCGCGCCGTACGGTATGCGCGCGATTTTCTGTACGACCTGCTGGACCCCAAGAAAACGCCAAAGGTTCCCAGAGAAATTCGTGACCGCGCCCGTGCCGTGCTGCGGCATTATCCCATGGAGTACGACATGACACGGGCGGCTGAAGGACACGACGATGTCTTTTGGACGCAGGCGCAGTTCCGCGAACATTTTCCCAACATCACTAATCCACCGTCATGAAAACACGCGACCCAAACTTTGACGAACCGGATCTTTGCATCAACGGCTACACGCTGCAAATGACAAGCCGCGCGTGCCCGGAGCAGTACGACGTGTTTGATGCGCACGGAGAAATGGCCGGTTATTTGCGTCTGCGCCACGGATACTTTCGGGCAGACTACCCAGACTGCGGCGGCGAAACCGTCTACACGTCAAACACCAAAGGCGACGGGCTGTTTGACGATGACGAGCGCATGCCCGAACTGACCAAGGCCGTCGCAGCACTGGACGCTATTCACCGGAAAGGAAAACAAGAATGAACAAGAACGAGCAGCAAAGTATGTGGCCCGTGTTTATCGTGCTACTGGTTATCGGCACGCTGATCTCAATGGTGACGGCTAATAACGTCAGCCCGCAGCGCGCATCGTTCGAGCCCGACAGCTCATCGGTCGAGCACCGATACGTCAAAGAGCGCTTCAAGCTCGAAGGCTATAGCGACGCGGAATCCAAGCAAGCCGCGGACGCCATCATCAAATTCCACAACGCACAACAAGCGCGTCAGCGCTGAGGAGCCTGCATGGCTGAAACCAAAAAGTACAAGTACCTGAACAAAGAGTACTTGGACCGCATCAACTACCTGTCGCGCGACGTGATGAAATACAATCGCTCGCTGCCGCAGGACCTGATCGACCGCTTGCCCGAAGAACGTTTTTATATCATTACGTTCTCGATGCTGCATGAGCACATCGCCGGCAAACCAGCGGAGCCGCACGTCCGCTGCCTGATCTATGGCGGCCCGGATGTTCCCAACCCCATGATTCTCGACATGGAAATGGGCTTGTACGAAATGCTGCCGGAAGCGGAAGTGCCGGCAGAACCCGAACCCAGCAACGAACCGGAAGTAGTTGCCTAGTTTTAACAGAAGGATAATTTATGGCTCGCAAGGAGCACCCGCAGAGCAGAGGCATGGCGTCGCGGTCAGCCAACAAGGTGTCGACTATTACGCCGCAAAAGAAGAGCAGCGCAGCTCGCCGGCTTGGTCGTCCCGAGACGCGGACTATGACGCTGAAGCAGTGGGCGGATGTACCGGACGCGCCGGTGCAGCGCGACACAGCCAAGCACTGGAACAAGGCAAAGAAGTACTTGTCCAAGCTGCGTGAAGCGCACCGCACGGTCCACATGGCCGTGACGGAAGACGGAAAGGAGTTCAAGCTTGATGCGCACACGCGCACCTACGGCTGGATGAACGGCCTGACGGACGCCGTGCCTGACTACGTGACCGTGAAGATCACCTACGTCAAGGACGAGCAGGAGGTCATTGAGGAGTACTACACGTACGACAGCGGCGGCCAGACCAAGGATGCCGCGGACCAACTGTACAGCGCGTTCAAGCAGTTTAACATCTCGTACGAGTCGTCTTTCTTTGCTGGCTGCAAGGGCATTGTGGCGGCGATGAAGGAAGCGCTGCGAGAAATTCACCGCCTGTACGAGATCCCGAACGCCCCGCCAAACATTCAGCATGTTTCTGTGGCGACCTGCGTTGAATACTTTCAGGAGCAGTTGCGCGCTCTTGATAGCATTATGCCAACAAAGGCGCGGTTCTCTGGGCCGCCGACTGCGGCGTTCCTGTTGGCGCACTTCAAGTACACGGAGCTGGGCAAGAACGTCGACGATGTTGTCGAGTTCTTCCGCCGACACCAGCACGATGAAGGCGTCAAGAACGGCAAGACCCACGACGCGGTCTACGAGGTCACCAAGATCATGGCTAAGAAGGGTGGCGGCGGTGCAAACCAGCGCTACGAACGACTGGCCAAGATCCTTGGCTGTGTAGAGCGGTTTATCAGTCCCGGCGGCCGTACCGGCAGCTGGACCAACGCTGCCAAGGTAGACATGGAAAACTACCTGCTTGACGAGCATGCGCTGCTGGTCAAGAAAACGCAGCGACCCGGACAGGCAAAGAAGTTCACTAGGTAGCACCTAGTTGAGATACGCGTAGGGGCGGGCAAACACCCGCCCCTACGCCATCTCTTTTTTTGATATCCAAGAGTTGGCGCTTCTCTAGTCTGCTCAAACTACCAAAAACGCTAGTTTCACTACGTAGTAAAATTCGGGTGATTAGTGAAAACTACAGTTATTGCCGGCAAAATCAATCCTACACAAATTGAACAACCCCCCGATCATGCGCTAGACATCCAATACTTTTTGAGTCTTTGCAGACTCAAAAGATGTCTGCATCCTTGTAGGTACGAAGTACCTACACTAGGTCCGCACAACCCGGACAAAATTTGCAAAATACGCGCGTCGTAACTGCTTTGCTGGCAGCTATTTGCATTCAATTTTGAGGTCAATTTACCCCCCAACATTTTTGCTCGCATGTGTTTTGATATCAAAACGCGGCGGCACACGAGACAGGATCATGAAACCCTCGAACAACACGAAGAACCCTGAAAATCTGATCGCGGACAATGAGCTGGTTCGTAGCGCGGTCGGTAAAGTCTGCTACTTGGTTTTCCACAACAAAGGAGTTCAGCATGACAGCGCCCGGTGTGATCACGATTCCGCAGAAGACAGCGCCGCCGGAAAATCCGCCGATGGTAATTGCCGCGGGGCCGCCTAAAAGCGTTGGCCCGCACACGGTCGGCGGCGAACTGGTGGTCGTGCATCAAAACGGTGTTGCCACGGGTCGCAGGGTCACGATTGACGGTGTAACGATTATGACGGCTGTCGACGGCGTCATGACGACCGGACAGGTGACGATTCACCCATGACATGCTACGGCTACGACAACACGTTTAAACAGATTGCAGACGCCTGCCAAGAGCTTTTTCAGGCAGATCTGATTGGGCTCGACGCACGAATGGAAAACCACGATCCGTGTATGTATTTAACGCTGCAGCTGCGCATTCGAGACCCGCGGTCGGTCAGCGCAGAAAGTTTTGAAAGCACGCGGGCTAGTCTTGCAGGACAGCCAGAAAAGATGACAATACCCCCAACCGGCCGCCGCATCATGCAGCTGCACCCGGACATCGACATGGAGGTTCCCAGTGAGCACGATTCGCAACCAGAGCCTGATCCGGCGCAATGACAAATGCCCATGCGGCAGCGGCAAGAAGTTCAAGGTGTGCCACAGCCCGGACTCCCCGGCAATGCGGAGCGGATACGCGCAGCAGGCTCAAGCGATGAACTACATCGACACGGGCGAATCTCCCGTCAAGTACGTGATCTGCGACAACACCGGGGTGAAATTCTTTTCCGACGTTGATAACAAAATCCTCGTGTTCTCGTCTCGTGACGAAGCCGGCACGATTGCAACGCTGGAAGACTTTGCTGAACAGGCGCCGGGCGAGATCAACGTCGCCGGCGTCGGGCCGACCAAGTGGGAGCACCTGCAGGCCAAATTGCCGTACGTAGAAGTGACAAGTGTGGAGCACGGCATAGAGCTAGTTCGTGCGCGTATTGCCAAAATGAAGGAATTAACTGATGGCCAAGAAGGCACAGAAGAAACAGCGCAGCAAGAAAGCCCAGCTGCCGAAGGTCAAGAAAGCGGATCTGGCGCTTGATATCGCCCACATTCGGGCTGAGCTGCAGATTATTCGGTCTGCACTAGAGACGCTGCAGTCGCGGCTCAACAGTATTGAAACGCGACTCAGTAAAACGGTCACGTCGCCGTGGTCGCCGGCGCCCTCGCCGCAATGGCCTCCGCCGCCGTGGCCTCAACCAACGCAGCCGACGTGGGCACCAAACACAGCCACCTGCGACGCCGCCGAAAAACCTGTGTATGGTGCACGCGGTTCCTCTTGGGGATCTATCGGCAGTGAACCTTGACCAGATCTGGGCCGGCGACAAGCAGGCCATTCGGCTGGCGATGGGCGAGCTGACTCCGCAAGAAATGCGGAATATCCTTGCCCTGCTTAATCTTCTTCGGCCCGAGTACGAACGGCTGAAGCATAAACTGCGAGAGTATTCGCTTGAACTACTCTCGTTGCACGATCAGATATTGTTATCGCAGATGGATTATCTCAAACAACAAGGACGCTGTAATGACGTTTC
>RGVZ01000177.1 GCA_010029825.1 bacterium
GACCTACTGCGCGTCGCTCGGCAATGTGGACGGTGTGCCCGTCACGTCCTTTCCTCTTGACCTGCAAGAAACGGAAAAGGTGCTCGACATTCTCACCGTGTACCACGTCGACACGATCGTCCACTTTGCCGCGCAGTCCCACGTGGACCACTGCTTCGGTGACCCCCTCTGCTTCACGCAGGACAATGTCTGCGGCACGCACGCGCTCCTGGAGGCAGCCAAACGCTACGGTCAGCTGCAGCGCTTCCTCCACGTTTCGACGGATGAGGTGTACGGCGAAACGGTCACGGACCGGCTCTTTGTCGAAAACGACGCGCTCCGACCAACGACGGTGTATGCCGCGACCAAGGCCGCGGCAGAAATGCTGGTGCATAGTTACATGCAGTCGCTCAGTGTGCCCGCCATGATGGTGAGGGGCAACAACGTCTTTGGGCCTCGGCAATTTCCCGAAAAGGTCATTCCGCGTTTCATCGTCGCGCTTCTCAAGGGGGAGCCGTGCACAGTGCACGGCAAAGGCAAGACGCGTCGCAACTTTCTCTTCGTGGAGGACATGTGTTCGGCCGTGTGGACGATCTTGCAGCACGGCAGCATTGGCGAGGTGTACAACGTGGGCGCCGATCCGGCGGAGGAGCGCACTGTCATGGACATTGTCAAGACGTTGGTCCACATGATCCACCCCGCTTCTCGCGTCGAGGATCATGTGGTGTTTGTCGAGGATCGACCGCAAAACGACTTTACCTACCGCGTCGACAGCAGTCGCCTGCACGCGCTCGGCTGGTCCCCCCGCACGGCGTTCGCGGACGGGCTCAAGCAAACGATTGCGTTTTTCCGCGCGTCGTCGTCCTGAAGAGAGAGATCACAGATTGATCAAGTCAGCATCCGCGCTCTCACGCAGTGTCGTGGCGACGCTAGCCGTTTGCAGGAGGACGACGATGAGCAACGGCAGTGTCGAAAGCGCGAAAAAGGTCCACGCGAAGGATTGTGCGCGCCACGTCGGCGGCCACTGCCGCGCGAGAAGCATGATTGCAATGACGAGTGTGACGGCAAAGACGGGTAGGATGTGGTTCACCTCGTCTTCGAATCGTTGATGAAGTGTAACAGGGGAGTCCTGCGCCTTGTTGTCCTGCACACTCTCCACAAGACGCAAGAACGCCACCAGGGCGCAGACGGCGCCGATCCACGCCAGGGTCGCGAGCACGCGGGCCGTCCACATCGGCGGCCGCGCATCTCGTCTTTTCTTGTCAATGACGAGATACCAGCAGTAGAGGTCAAAGACGGCCCATGGCGCAAAGACGACGACCGCACAAATGATCGTCGTCGTGCGGAAGCATTCGGGGTCCATTTTCTCTTTTGCTCAAGAGAAAATCGAATGGACGCATGGCGGATAACACTCGTTCTTCATACGTGTTTGTTCCTGTCCACCGTCACGGCCCTCTTGCTCTTTCCGATCGTTGACTCTCGCGTCGTCCTTCGCGTTCGACGCGCCTTGTGCATCGTGATCGCTGTGCTCATTGTTTGTTCGTCGTTGGTCGTTTTGCCCATGACGTTACGTTTGCTCAAAATCCCACGCACGACTGCGCCGTGGCGGTGGATGGACCAGCAGGACGGCCATCCGTGCGTTCTGCTTCAAACGTGCTTCTTCTTCTACCCTCTATGCGGCGCCTGTGCCGCTCTTGTTTGGAGCAGCACGATGATGAAGACGGCGTATCGTTCTGCTCGTGGCGCGCCACGCTTCACCTTTCTGGTCTTCTTCACCGTGATTAGCCTGTTCATCCTGCTCGGCATGACGTGGGAGTTCGTGCTATCGCTGAGCCGCTTGGGTGATGGTGTCGTGGGTGGTGCCAACGACGCACCTATCCGATGGACACAACGTCCTCGTCGCGTTTACCTGCCGCAGCATGAGGACGGATTCCTGTTTACGCAGGTTTCCTTTGATCATTCCAATCACGACGCCTCCTTCTTGCTCGAGTTCTACCGAGACGCCGACCAAATGAACATTCGGCTGAGCGACTGGGCGGATGGAAGTGACCGATTCTGGACGACCCTGGACACAGACCCTGCGGCCTGGGGAAACGTGTTTGCGAATGAAAACGATGCGGACGCACATGCGTTGCTTCAGGGATATATCAACGAATCCTTTGGTCCGTCTCCCAACGCACCAGAGGCTATGGGCTTTCTCGATCGCGCACGCGCACAGTTCTGTATCCTTCTCATTGGCACCAACGAGCGAGGCGTTCCCGTCGTGGTGCGACTGACGGACGATCGCGTCGCGGTCGTCAACGGTCCGAACCTCATCGATCCTCGTTTGGGCAACGTCGGATTCACCCGACGCCTGTTTCCCGTCGCCGAGGTGGTGCACTTCTTTACCTGCGGCGCGCAAGAGGCCATGTCGGAGCAGCGGGCTCGGCAAGTCGACGAACAAATGACGCCGTTTCTGCGCTTCGTCAGGCATCCGTGGAAACGAGCGTTGGACGCGTCCACGACACTGCCTTGCATGAACGACAATCTCATTGCCGTCGTTCCTGTTCAACAAACGCCGTTGTTCGATCGTCGAAGCGTCGTTGCGGCCATGTGAGGAGCAGGACGCCTTTCACCCGAGGAAGATCCAACTGTTGTAGTGCTGGTCGATAAAGCCGCGCGCGGCCTTGTGGTTGCCGTCCAGCGCACGGAGAATGGCCCGTGCGTGCGCAAAGCGTGCAATGTAGCCGAGGTAGAGCACGAAAAAGAGAACAAAGAAGCAGCGGCGCGACACGGCACCGTCGCACCCACGGCCACGCGCGACATAGGAGGCCACATTCAGCACGATGGTGTAGAGCAGGGCGTGAACGAGCACCGACACGACAATGCCGCCTTGAATGGGCGAGTGGAAAAAGGCGTGCCACGACAGCGTCGGGTCCGTGGTGAGCAGGTAGAGACGCGTAAAGAGCGGTAGTTTCGCGGGCGGCATTTTTGCGGGTAATCGTTTCTTTGCTGTTGTGCGAAACAAAAAAATCCAATGACAGAGTAGATGTCTGTCCTCTGGAATCCAGAAACATTCAGATGATGACGACGGACGTGTCTCCCCCTCTTGTGAAGCGCCGTGTGCTGGTTTTTTTCCACATTTGCACTGTGAATCACTACCGCGAAATCGTTGCCCACATTTCCCAGCGTTTGCACGACAGCGGTCTCGGCCGTGTGGTCACGACCCTCTACTACTGCCTCTCCGGGCCCGACGCCGAGAACGAACCAGACCCGGTTCGCGACCTCCTGCCCAACGGTTGGAACGCCGTCCTGTTGCAACGACAACGTCACCGCGCCGACTTTGAGCGCCTTACGCTGCACATCATGGCCAAAGAGGCCGCGCGTGCTGGAAACGACGACGCCTTTTACACCCTCTACGTGCACTCGAAAGGCGTCACCAAGACCCACCACCTCCATCAAACCAAGGCTTGGCGCAACCTGATGCTCACGTTTGTGGCAGATTATTGGCCTCTCTGTCTCTCGGCGCTGGAAACGGATCCGCTGCGCGCCGTGTCGTGCAACCTGCACCATTGGCCTAGCAGGCACTTTTCTGGCAACTACTGGTGGACGTCGTCCGAGTATCTGCAAACGCTGCCCACGCCGATTGGACCCGCCTACCTGGACCCCGAAATGTGGATCGGCCGCGGTCGCGGCACGTGCGTGTCGCTCTATCAGCACCCGAATTGGTGCTATATCGGCACCAACTTTGACCACCCGACCTATCACAACGGCGCACGTGCGGTCGACGCCGCGCCAGAAGTGGCGTGGGACGACGTCGACGAGTGCATGTGGTGGGGACGTGGTGCAACGTGGGCCCTCGTTCGCAAGACCGACTTGCCCGACAAGGACGCAACGCATCGCACCGTGTCGTCGCTGAACGACGTGGTCGGTTACGATCCGTGTCCGAATCTCAGTAAGATGCTCCTCTTGCGCGTGCGTGGGCGTCTGCTGGCGCTGGTGGAGGGCGATGTGCTGCGAATTCGTTTTGAGCAAGATAAATGAGCAAAAGACCGCGTTCACTGCAGCGCGTGGCGTCTGCCGTGTCAGCCGTTGCCGCTGCCCTCTTGCTGGTGAGCAGCGTCTCGTTGTTGGTTACGGTATGGTCCTATCGAAGCACCAAAAAGCGGAGCGGTGGCGTTCTTGCCCTCTTCGCCTACACGCTGTGCGTCACGGGGTTCTGCTGCGTGGCTGCCCTGGCGCGCTACAAGGAGAATCGCGTTGCCAACCAGATGTTGGTGGTGCGCGCCTCGTTTCAGTGCGTTTTGCTCTTTCAAAGTGTCATCTTGACCGTCGTGCTGGTCCAAGTAGCCCTGCTTCCCGTCCTCTACCGAATCTTGCGTTCACCGGGCACAAGGATCGTCGTGTGCTCGTCGGTATTCGTGGGGTGCTGCTTCCAAATAGCCGCCTCTGCCATTCACCTGCACAACTGGCGTCGCAGTCGCGCGTACACCATGCTGCCGTCCGAGCAGGAAGCAGGAGAACCAGGAGAGGAAGATGAGTCACAAGGACAAGAGGAAGCAGCGACGTCGAAGTCACGACGACGTGTGCGCAGGAAACCCTCGTTCACGTATGGCGTCTTCCAGGGCACGCGTACGTCTTTCCAAGGCCAGGAGTCGGGCGGCGCAAGTGCATTGTCGCTCCGAGCCGTTGGAGGTGGTGGTCGCGCCGCTTTCTGAGGATGCAGGAGCGCGATCGGGCATGCGCAAGGCCTGTTCGATGAGCGTCATGTTTGCCTTGGGAAACTGCTGACGCATGAGGTTCAATTGCTGATCGATGGACATGTTCTCGGACGTGTGCACGGCATGCAGAAGTTTGCGGATGCGGAGAAGCACGGCGACGCTGGTGCGCTCGTGCTTGGCGGCCAACTCGTCGAGCGTGCACGTCGCGCCGTGGTGGAGAATGCGGCGCGTGAGGCTGGCTTCTTCCTTGGCGGACCATGGCTTGCCGCGTCGGGTAGTAGTGGTCATTTTACGACGGTAGTGGCAGTAACGAACTCTTGTTTGCTGGTACGGCAAATGCGGTTATGCACAATGAGGGCGCCGGCGCCGACGCAGAGGGCGGCGTCAATGACGCTGCGCACGAGCAGCGCGGCAGAGCCGATGTGGACGGCGTAGGGGATCCAAAAGGCGTTGGCACCGACGGTGAGCGTGCAGGCGGTGAGGGTGATGAGGTTGATGCTGCGGTTTCGGTAAATGACGACGACAAAGGCCGATCGCGAGAGAATGGAAAAGCACATGCCCAGGTAGACGAGTTGGGCTTCGTGCGATGCCATGCTTTTCTCTTACTTTCCCGTCGCCATTTCGACAGCGTTCGAGAGCGGCCAGTAGTGCGACCCGTTGTAGCCGAGATGACAGACGACGGGGGCATCGACGGCGTGGGTCGGTGTGAAGGACAAGATGGTGTGTCCGCGGTGGACCATGTGCACGTGCACGTGCGCCGCGTAGAGGTCGCAGAAGCACTTGATTTCAATGGCGCCGCCCCAAGTGGCGGGATGGCGCATCTGCTGCACGTACGCGGCATGGGGCGTCGACGCGTCATGCGTTTCGCTCACGCGGAGGGGTGAATCGGGAAAGAGGGTGGGGTCGGTGTCCAACTCGGCGCAGATGCGCTCACGCACGACGGCGCCTGTGGTGCCCACGAATGATGCGAGGGAGTCAAACAGACAACTCATGCGTGGATTTTCTTTTTTTCGCGACAATAGGAAAGCGTGTTTCTTATCATTCCCTATGAGTTCGAAACAAAAGACGGTCGCAGCGACGTCGAGCAAGCAGTTCCAGCAGCAGTTGGCGCAATTGACGGCGTCGCTGAAGCGGCAGCAAGCCGCCAAGCAAGCTGCCAAGCCTTCCAGCACAGTTGGGAAACAGCAAGCGGCCAAGCAAACTGTCAAGCCACCCGCCAAGCAAATGAAGCAAGCGGTCAAGCCTATCAAGCCTGGTCAGCAGCAGCAAGCGACCAAGCATGCCACCAAGCCAGTGACAAAGCAACATCAAGCGACAAAGCAACATCAAGCGACAAAGCAGCAGCAAGCGAAGCAGACTGCCAAGCAGCAAATTGCCAAGCCATCATCGGGCAAGGCGCAGCAGCAGCAGCAAGCCGTCAAGGCGTCGGCGTTTGCGCCGAAGAAAAAGTCGTTGGCTGACTATCTGCCCACCTTTTTCGGCGGCAGCAAGAAGCAACAGCAGCGCATGTAAGGACGATCCATTTCGGACAGGAAATGGATGTATGTGGATGCTGTTTTGTCTTTTCTTGGCTGTTGGTAGACACTGCCATTGCATGAGTCTCTTGTTCACCTCGCCGTGGGGCGGTCGCCTGGGTAACGTTTTGATTGCCACGGCCAACATGATCCTCATGGCCGAACGATACAACCGCCCGCTCTTTATGCACAACATTGCTCACACCAGCGGCTGCATCGATCTCGAGCGCTTGTGCTACGAGCCCTCCGGCACGTACGACCCCACGTCCACCGAAGCACCACGCGGTCAGTGGCGGACGTGGCCGCACGGAGAAGAGCCGCCTGCGCCCGTGATTCACCGATCCAACATTCACGCCTTTTGGTCCGAGTCTCCGATTTTCCTGCGACAATACCGCGCCATTCTCCGCGACATGCTCGCGCCACGCATCCGCGCGGCGTTAAGCAGATGCGGTGTGGCGGACGAGCCGCCGCTGTCGGAGGATCATCTGGTGATTCACGTGCGCAGCGGCGACGTGATGCAGTCCGGAGAGGGCAAGAACCACAGCAACTACGGGCAGCCGCCCCTTGCCTACTACCAGCACGTCATTGAGACGCACGGTTATACACAAATCACGATCGTCACCGAGCCGGATCAGGCCAACCCCGTCCTCGCGGCGCTGCAGGCGCAGTACGGCGACAAGGTGCGCATCCAATCTCGATCGGTGGCAGAGGACGTGGGGCTGATCCTGCGCGCGCGCCACTTTTGCGGCGGCACGGGCACGTTCGCACAGGCGCTGGCATACGCGTCGCGCCACATTGAGCGTTTGCACTGCTTTCAGAACCACGTGCTGCACTTTCCCGAGGCCGACTTTGATATTCGCGTTCACGAAACCACCACGCCTTATCCGCTGCACGCCCCCTCCCGCGAAGGCTTTGAAGCTTTGTGTCGACAGTCGTGGGTCATTCGAGAGCGCGACATGACGGGCGTGCAGGAAAAGCCGCTCCGCTACTGGGACGAGGGACGGTGAACGCGTGCACCATCGACCGAAAGTGACGCAACAAAGTCAAAAAGGATACATTTACGTTACGCCTACTGTCGATCGTATCTGGCTGACAGCTTGTTTCGTCTCGCACACGTTTCATCATTTGGAATGACCAGAGAAGAAGCAATGGAGCGCGAACAGGCCCTCACGGCGTATCTGCAAACGGCCGTCTTCCGAGGACCTTTCCAGAGTCGAACGCCAGGCGGTCATTCGATCGGTCTCGTGCGCTCGGGCCTCCAAAAAGCGTGCCGACGCAGTGACGTCGACCTCTTCTTCCGATGCATCATGGAGATGATTGCTTTCGCGCGCGTCGAAAAGGGCGCTGCCATTGTCACCAATCTCGCCAATCGTCTCCGCATCATCTTGGTGGAGGACTGCCTGCCATCTTGGCAGACGCTCTCTAGAATGCTCCGCGATATCGGAGAAATGACGGCCTGCGCATTATCCGTCGAGCAGCCGTGGCTGGCCGTGTGCGAAAAGGCGTACGGTCTTGCCGCTGCGATGTGCGCCCTTCCGAAGGGTCGAATCGCCTCGCATATGCGCGCCGTCTATGCCCATTGGTCATCGCCGACCGTGCGGACTCTTTTTCCCGACAGTGCCGGCGATGCGCCGCAATCGTTCGGAGCGGCCTTTCTCGCCGGCGACCGTAGATGCCTCGTGCCGCTCTTGCAGATCCAGCCGCTTTCGGTCGCGTGGAACCAAGTGCGGGCAGTCGTCTCGCCCGATCATGCGCCCATCATGCATGCCCTCCACGACATTAGCAAAAAGATGGCGCGCTTTGCCGATCAGCAACTCTGCTTGGTGGCGGCCGTCTTGCGCATCGGACTGGGAAGACGTGCAGCGCCTTTTCCAACAAGAGGAGTCGTCATCATCTTCCTCATCCGCAACGACGTGGACCGACGCCCTTCTCGGCCAATCGATCGCCGACCGGTTGGCCGATCGATATATCGCCGACATGCACACGTTGGAGGGTCGACG
>RGVZ01000178.1 GCA_010029825.1 bacterium
CTAGCTCGCAGGTTTCAACAGCAGATTTCACTACAAGGGCAGCACCTCTGCGCTGCATTTTATTTGCGCAGGCGACGCAGTTGAGAATGGTATTCCAAGCAGTGTTTGGATCGCGCTATCCGACGCGGCAGGTGATCATTTATCGTTTTTTCACATCAATCACTCGGCACAACGGTGGTCACAACTAGAGTCGTTTACCGGCGTTGGGGGCCTATTCGACTCAAACCTGAACCGCGATAGCGGCCTGCGCCCCGAATTTCCATGTCGTGCGTGGGCGCACATAAGCGGTGTCAGTCAGCCGGCTATTACACGCGCCGCGGGCAACGTATCGTCTATTACAGATCTGGGTGTCGGCAAATACCGGATCAATTTTACGTATCCGTTTCCTGACGCTAATTATTCTGTCGTTTGCAGCGGAACAGCCAACGCCGCCGCCAGCGAAGAATGGGTCGCGTCACCAAGTCATTTTACAACAACGTCGTGTCAAATAAATTTTGGCGACAACAATAACGACAACGATTTTGACGGCCTCGTTTGCGTCGCAATATTTCGTTAAGGAGTTGTCATGTCTTTGCAATGTATTGCTTATCCAACAGCAGACGGCGTGGCGATTATTTATCCCGCTGATCCAAACTTTACGGCAGAGCAAATAGCTAAAAAAGATGTACCAGAAGGTGTTCCGTATGTGCTATTAAACGCAGCGGATGTGCCGACTGACCGCACCTTTCGCGATGCGTGGTCTGTCGATTTCAGTTCTCCATCTGGTTTTGGCATATCTGACGCAGAGTGGCAGCAGCTGTACGCGCCGCAAATTAGCGCTCCGCAACCCCCAACAACTTCTGGTGAATTGGAGCCATCGTGATTTCAATCGATTTAAACAAGGCAAAAGAGATCTGGCGTGATCGGTTACGCAATCATCGTCAGCCTTTTTTTGCGCAATTAGACGTAGATTATTTGCGCGCTCTTGAGGCGCAAAACAACGTTATTAAACAAGACATCGAAACGCGCAAACAGAAACTACGAGACGCGCCCGCCGACCCCCGCATCGAAGCCGCAACAACGCCAGACGTGTTGCGGCAAATTAATCCGGTTGCAGAAGCAATGGAAATTTCAGAACTCGAAAAAGCAAAACTACAAAAGCTACAAGAGATTGATAACGAGTGGCGGCAGATTATCAAAACCGGTTGGCAAACACCGGCGGGCTGGCATCTTGGTTTAGATATCGCGGACGTGACGCTACTGAGCGGCGCCTTTATGTTAGCCAAAGAAGCCGCGGCGCTCGGCAGCGCAGCCACGACGCCGATTATTGATACGGCTGGTGTTATTCATCAACTCACGCTTGAAGAAATGACGACGCTGATGTTGCAGTACGGACAGGTACGGGCTACCTTAAGCGCGGCCGACGCCACAAAACGCGCAACCGTTTTGAATGCAACAGATATTCAAACAATTTCTGCCGTTTAATGCGCGGCTACTCGAAGATTGTGTAACATGAATCATTGGTTAACTCTTGGTATTGCTGTGATTTATTTATACGTTGCCGCCGAACATCTGTGGCGCGGCAACTACGGCATGGCAATTACGTTTACTGGCTTTGCTATTGGAAATATCGGGATGGCATATGTTTCACGATGACACGCCGTCGTCAAATACGCCGGAAGAAGATCTCGCCAATAACCGCAACAACCTCGAATACGACATTCTGACCACAGACTGGTTGTGCGATAAAGTAACCAAGTCCGAAGATTACGCCATTCGGTTGTACGGCACTCTTTGCAACAACGGCTTTCAGCACAAAGACGCCATGCCCGACGAATACTGGACGTGCTCGTGGCGCTATGCCGGCGGAATCGTTGCGAGCGTTACGGGCCGCGGCGATTATTTGACCTATTACTGCAGCGGCAACGAGGGTATCATTGACCCCGAAGTACGCGAAGATTTGTTAAAGCTCAACTGGTGCGTTGTCGACGGCTTTTACGCAAATCGTAAACAGCGAGGATAAAATGGCGGCGTTTGTAGCTGGGTTATTTTTTGGGGCTGTATTTGGCGCCATACTGTGCGCTTTAGTTCGCCGGCATTACTGGTTGCGCGCTGGGAAACGATGGCCAATGCGCGTTCGATATCGCCGCTACCACGCGTCAAAACGTGGTCGGGTGTTGAGTTTTAGTCGACGCTATTATCCAAGCCCGTATCGTATGTCGCGGCTTTTGAACCGGTTAGCGGACTTTGACGACAGCGATCTTCAGCGCTGAATATGCTATTTTATAGGGCAGGAACTACGCCCGCAGGGATAGCACGATGGCTAAAAAGCGCATATCTGATCTGCCCAGTAAGCCAATACCGGGCGCCGACGATTTAATCGCAATCGTCGATCAGCAGTCAGAACTTCCGACGACAAAAAAGACGACCGTCGGCAACCTGCTGGCCGCTTTAAATATCTTTTCTCAGGGCGCGACTGGCCCTCGCGGCGCTACGGGCGTAGCTGGCGCCACTGGCGCGACTGGCCCGCAGGGTACGCCGGGTCTCGTCGGCGCGATGGGGCCGACAGGTGCTCGCGGAGCTACCGGTGTCGCTGGCCCGGCGGGCTCTACGGGCGCGACAGGTATTCCCGGCACGGCCGGGGCGGCCGGCGCCACCGGTGCGACAGGTGTTGCAGGTACAGCGGGCGCGACAGGCGTTGACGGACCTACCGGCGCTACAGGTGTACGCGGACCTACGGGCGTAACAGGCCCTGCCGGCGCTACCGGTGCGTCTGGGTTACAAGGCGCCACAGGCGCTGCTGGCGGGACAGGGCCGCAAGGCGAAAGCGGCCCGCGTGGCTTTGCTGGCGCGACAGGTTTACAAGGACCAACTGGCGTTATTGGTGCAACTGGTGTGACGGGCGCGCTCGGCGCTACCGGCGCAACGGGCACAACCGGTGAACCCGGCCCGACCGGTTCGCAAGGCGCTACGGGCGTGCAGGGTGTCAGCGGCGCCACAGGCGTTCAAGGGCCGACTGGGCCGCAGGGACTACAGGGCTTAACCGGCCCGCAAGGTCCGCAAGGTATACAGGGGCTTTCTGGGCCGCAGGGTATACAAGGCCCCGCTGGCGCGACCGGCGTCGCCGGACCGACGGGTGCGACCGGCATTGCTGGCGCAACGGGCCCGCAGGGGAGTGTAGGCGCCACAGGCGTAAACGGACCAACAGGCGCGACCGGCATTCAAGGTCCGACTGGCCCGCAGGGTGACACCGGTGCAACTGGCGCGGCTGGCCTCAACGGCGCGACTGGTGCGTCCGGCGTACAGGGGGCTACAGGTGTTGCGGGCATAAACGGCATTAACGGCGCAACAGGTCCGCAAGGCGCTACAGGACCGCAAGGTATTCAAGGCGTACAGGGTGATCAGGGTATTCAAGGCGAAATCGGCGCAACGGGCGCCACGGGCGCTGTTGGTCCGCAGGGACCCACCGGCGTCGGTATTCGTCTTTACGGAACGATTCAAAGCTGGCCGCCAGCCGGCACGCCAACAATTGGCGACACATGGATCATCGGCGCAGGGGCGCTGACAGACGAAGATTTGCCGATCAACGCGACAGAGGGTGTTGCATATACGTGGAACGGCACAAACTGGCAGAACATTGGGCGCGTTCTTGGCCCGCAAGGCGCAACAGGCGCAACCGGCGTCGCCGGAGAACTCGGCGCGACCGGAGTTACCGGGCCTACAGGCGCTGCCGGGCCTACAGGCCCGACGGGAGCTGACGGAACAACTGGCCCTACTGGTTTGCGCGGTATTACTGGCGCAAGCGGTCCGCAAGGCGCAACAGGCCCAACAGGTCCGCAAGGCGTTATCGGTATTCAGGGCCCGATCGGCGCAACTGGTTTGAGCGGACCAATCGGGCCGCAGGGCATACAAGGTCCTGCGGGCCCAACAGGTCCAATTGGCGCTACTGGTCCTATCGGCGCGACCGGTATTTCTGGTGTGCGTGGTTCCACTGGCGCGACAGGTTTAACAGGTTTCACTGGCCCCGTCGGCGCTACTGGCGTGCGCGGACCAACAGGCGCTACGGGCCCGGCAGGCGCTACCGGCGCCGGCGTAACAGGTGCAACAGGCATTGACGGCTCGACTGGTGCAACAGGCGCAACAGGACCCGGTTTAACGGTGACAGCGGGTTCGTCGCCGGACAGTATTTACGTCAACGACATACTTGTTTACGCTGCACAGGGCGCCACTGGTCCGCAAGGCACCACGGGACCGACCGGACCACAAGGTCCGCCGCCAACAGTCGAAGGAACAAACGACCCGTCGATTATTGTCATCGGCGGCGTACCTGTTTACGCAGCTCGCGGGTTACAAGGTGTTACCGGTCCAAGCGGCCCATCAGGCCCGATGGGGCCAACAGGGCCGGGCGGCGGACCAACGGGCCCGCCGGGTCCACCGTCATTGTGGGCGGCATTAATTCTCGGAGGATAACGTGACAGCTAACATCGTCGCTACGACAAGTATCTACGGCAAAACGCAGGCGGGAAGAATTCCGGCCGACGGCGTTGACGTGCTTATTAATCCGGTCGGTAGCGCCAAAGTGCTCCGTGTAAGCACGTTGCTTGTGAGCAACACCACAGGTACGACAAACGCAGACATCATAGCGGTCGTGCGTCGCGGCGGCATCACGGGCGCCTCGTCCATCTACTTTGACGGCTACAGCGGCTACCTGACCATGAATAGCGCCAGCGGACTGACGTTTGCCGGCGACTTTACGATCGAGGCGTGGGTCTACATCGACTCATTGCCGAATAACTTCGGCATACTTGAAACGCGCTCGGGCGCGAATCAAACGAGTTACATGTTTTACATCACAAATAACGGGTTTTATCGTCTGGCGTGGATCGATTCGAGCGCGACACAATACTCGACCATTCCGATATTTTTACAGCGGTGGACGCACGTCGCCATTTGCCGTTCGTCTAACGTCCTCAGCTTTTATGTCGACGGCGTACGAGATAACGGGCTGTCGTTTGTAAACACGGGCACCTTTACGCCAAGCAATGCAAATCCGCGTATTGGTCGTTTGATGGACGGACACTACGCGAATGGTTACATGGAGGAGCTGCGCGTAAGTACCACCGCGCGCTACTCTGGTGACTTTACACCGCCGACAACGCCATTTCCCGACAACGAAGCTAACACAACGCTTCTGCTGCACGGCGACGGCGCCAACGGTTCGACAACGTTTACCGACAGTGTCATAGCGCCGCATTCGTTTGCGCCTTCGGGCGGTATTGTTGTAAAGACGTCTCAAAGTGCATTTACTGGTAATGAGACGCGAATCGCCCATCGAATCACAGTACCGGCCGGCGGAACATTGGCCGTGTTGTCAAAAGAAAATCCTCTGTACTTGGAGTCAGGCGACCGGATCACGTGTTTTGCCAGCGCCGACAATCGACTGGATTATGTCTGCTCGTATGAGGAGATTTCCTGATGCCTCGCGGTCGTGTTGGAGGACGGACAGGATACCGCGATACCGGACAGCCCAGCCGTAACGGGGCTAACGGTGTGTGGGGCCTGCAAGAAGCAAACGACGCCCTGTGGCGGTCGAGCTGGCCCACGGTCTTGGCGCCTAACGCCCAAGGCTTTGGTATTGGTGCGAACCCTTCTGATATCAATGCTTCGTGTACGTTCACGGCGACGTTTACAGCCAACGCGTACCGCACCGGGCGCTGGGAAGATCCAATTACGGTTGCGTGGCAAAAAGCAGATAAAAATGCGGATACGCCGCTAACTGGAAATCCGTGGGTCGGCGACGATCCGCAAACATGGTGGAACGACCTGCCGTACGCCAACGCGCCAGCGCCTGTGCCGTATCCGCGCGTCATCAATACGCCTGTACCTATAAATCCGGCGGGTGATCCTTATTTCAAAAACGTCGCCCTGCTAATGTCGATGGATAGCGGTTTTACAGACGCATCTATCAACAATCGAACGTTTAGCGTCGTCTCGGGCGCGGCTATTCAAACCGCCGTAAAAAAGAACGGCACAGGCAGCGCCGAGTTCAACGGCACGTCCGGCTTTGCGGTGACGAACAACACGACCAACATGTCGTTTGGCACAAGCGACTTCACGATCGAGTCGTGGGTTTATTTGCGCAGCGATTCACGCAGCGGCTGCATTATCGCCGAACAACACGTCGGCAATCCGATTAGTATTGCTTTTGGCTTTCACGGACCAAGCGGCTTTGAAGATACAGGCCGGAGATTGTTTTTTGGTAGCTGGAACGGCTGGTGGCAAATTCACATTACGGCGGACACCGATATTCCGTTAAACCAGTGGGTGCATGTAGCCGTCACGCGCTCTAGTAATTACATCTACCTATTTTACAACGGATCTATTGTCGGTTTCACAACTACCGGTTTTACAATAGCAAACCCGACGATGGGCTACAACATCGGCAAGCGTTGGGATAACACAGCGTCTAGCCCGTACCTACTCGATGGCTATATCGACGACTTACGCGTAACAATTGGCGTTGCACGTTACACGGCAAACTTTGTACCGCCCGTCGCACCATTTCCGACTACCGTTGGCGCAGATCCCGCGTTTAGTCAGGTAACCATGCTGTTGCCCATGACGGGCGCAAACAACTCCATAACGTTTACTGATGTTGCTACAACACCAAATATTTTTACGCGCAACGGCAATACAAAGATTAGCACGGTTGTCACGCCAGAAAATGTTTCGGGGTCTGCCGGATTGTTTGACGGCAACGGCGATTATTTAACTACGTCGGGCGGCTCGCAGTTCACTTTTAATGGTGATTTTACGATCGAGGGCTGGTTTCGTTTTGCAAACAATACGAAAGGGTATCAGCCGTTAATCACTACGCATTCCAACGCGGATGCTACCGGTTGGACATTAATTCTTGAAAGCAACAACCGTTTGTATTTTTACGCCGCGCAACAAGCTTGGTGGGGAAACTACTGGGGCATCGGCGCCGACACGGGTATTACACCGCCGATCAATAAGTGGGTGCACATCGCTGTTACACGCCGTAACGGATATTTGCAGATATTCTTCGGCGGGCGGGCCGTGTATGGCACGACCTATACGGCTCAGATCTATTCGGGTAACACGCTTGAAGTCGGCGAATACGCCGGCGTGTGGGGCAATGGAACCGGCCGCGGTTTTGACGGCTACATGTCTCAATTACGGATCACCAACGGTACGGCGCGCTACACGGCCGACTTTACGTCACCTGCGCTGGCCTTTCCGACGTCGTGGTCAGACCCAGATCCGTACGCGGCTGACGTCGTTGTGTTGGCGAATTTTGAAACAGGCCCGCGCGACAGCAGTAGCAATAATTTTCCGAGCGTAATGAGCAGCAGCGGCGCCATCACGCCAAATAACAAAAAGTTTGGTAGCTACAGCTTGTCAAACGGCTCTGTCGGTTTTGTTGGCGACACCACGCTGCCAGCCAGTTTTACGATTGAAGGCTGGTACTATTTCAACACCATAACGACAAAACGCTACTTGTTTTCGACCGGCACGCTCGGCGTGAATCTCACAGACTTGTACATGGAAACAGGCAAGCTGTATTTACAAATTAATGGCGGGTCGCCGCAGACGCTGCCCGGCACGCAGCATGTACAATCGGGCAGCTGGACGCACATCGCGCTTGTGCGAAATGTCGCCGCCGCGACGGCAGTCATTCGATGCTACGTCGACGGCGTGTATCTAGGCGATTTTAATTCCAGCGATCCGGTCGGTGACACGACGGTTGCGCGCAGTTTGTATGTATTCGCCGCGCAGAATGATTACACAGATGAATTTCGTGTGACACGCGCGGCGCGATACACCGCCGCCTTTATTCCGCCCACAGAACCATTTAACAACGGCAACACAGTCACGTCGCTTGTCGTTAATAACGCGGGAAAACGAGCGGTCAACGGAACGTATTATCCGGCCGTAGCAAGCAACAATTCGTACAACTTGAAGCAGTTTTACCGCAAGTCGGACAATCTTTACTGCCTGTTTTGGTACAACGGCTACTGGCTTATTCACGAAGCTGACAGCAACGGAAATCCTTCTGGTACGTGGCAGTACTACAGCGACGGCTACAACTGGAAAACAATTCAAACATATCCGTTGCAGTATTCGCAGCCGCTCAACGCTTCGTTAACGCTGAACAACCTGACATTTGCGGATAACGCCACGTACTAC
>RGVZ01000179.1 GCA_010029825.1 bacterium
CTGAGCTGCAAGAGCCGCTCCAGCAGTGGCTGCGTCATGGCCGCTGTCAGGGCGCAAAAGAGAATGCCCGCAATGAGGCAGCGCCGCAAGTGCGCGCGGTCCGTGCACCACGACCACCGCGTCTTGATAGATGCCGGCGATGAGGACAGCAACGACCGCGGCGTCATCGACGATGTCATGGACGACGTGATGGCCGACGTCATGGACGCTTTCGGCGCAACGGTGCGTGGGGGGAACAGCAACTGCACGGCTTGCTTTTCCGTTTCAGACGGCTCGACCTTGTCCGTGGGAAGCGCTGTCAGCAGATCGCCCATGATGCGTCGTGTCTGCGTTTTGCTCCTCCTCCGCTGACTGCTTAGGTGCGTCGCTGCGGTCGGGGGAAAGCACCGGCGACCATTGCGGAAAGAGCACGCCCATGTCCCTGTCCGTGATGCGCCGCAGCGGGCGAATGCTGAGCAGTGTGTCGAGCGCGTCACTGGGGGTTTGGTAAGGGTGGCGCACGAACATGGCCTTGCGGCGGTAGCCGGTTCCGTCGTCGCCGAGGTGGTCAAAGTGGGGGCGCGTGCTGAGGTCGGAGATGTAGTAAAAGGCGATGGAGTGACGGTAGTATCCGGGCGGGCAGCGGATAATGTCCGGAACGCCGTGCCAGGAGGTGTTGTCCGTGCGAAAGAGAATGGCGCGGTTGAAGCGCACATCCGTTTTCTTGCGCAAGACGCCTTCGGGGTCGCTCCACAACTCGTTGGCGCCGCCCCAGGACGCGTCCCACTCCTGGTTGACAAAGAGAATGAGGTTCAAACGACGCTCCTTGTCCTCCAGGATCGGATGGCGCTCGTAATCCAAATGCACATTCAATCGGCCGTACCGGGGATGCGCGTGCAGACCGGCACCGTGGAGCGTGGGATCACTCTCCAAACGCTCGCGCAAACCAGAAATGGCCTGGAAGCGGTCCACCACGGCCGGCGACGCCAGCAAACGAAACAGCAGTTGAATGCTCTGCGGCATGTTGTGGACATCGTTCCGACTTCTCTTGACTTCGATGGGGTTTCGATACTCGTGCCAACTGTCGTCGACCGCCGGAAAATCCCGCGTAATGTCCGCGGCAAAGTCGGTCGCTAGAAAGCCGTCCAGCACGACGTGCGGAAACGGCACGGCGGATGCAAAGGACGTCGCCAGCGCGTCCACGTCCGCCTCGTGGAACCAAGCACCCAACCTCTTGCAGTCGTTGGATGCGTTACCGGACATGCGTGGGTGCCAATGGGTGTTCTTCTGTTATTGGGCAACAAAAAAGACGTTAAGAAGACGCGATCGATGATCTTCTTAACGCACGAATCGAACAATGTCGAGGATGTGGTGTCGGGGCGGCGTGTGGTCGTGGGCCTCGAAGCGAGTGCGGAGGAGGAGTGTCCGTTGCGTTTGGAAGTGAACGGTGTTGCTCGCGTTGGAAACGACGCGGTCGATCGTGACGTCTTCGTCAAAGGGCTCGCGCAGGCGTAACATGTCCAAAAGACTGCACCAACGCGACTGCTGCTCCATCTCCTCGGAGGAGTAGGGAAACGTCGCACACACCTCCTCCACGTCGCGCAGCACAATGACGACGTGGTCATCGGATGGGGGGAACATTTCCCTCGCGAAAAAGGCGCGTCGTAACGGCTCCCACTGGAACCACACGTCCTTTTCACCACTCTCGTCCTCGAGCACGCCAAAGGCCACGAATCGTTCCTGAATGACGTCGGGCTCGGAGGATACGTCCACCAGCGCAGTCTGCGTTCCCGCCGCTTGTGTTTGCTTCTGCATGCTTTGTGCGCGTCGAAAGCAGCAGGCAAGGCATGCCGCGGTCGATGTCGACTTGGCTTGCACGCGGCGACGCTTCTCTGACATGTCCTGTTCTGTTGCAACATGCATCCGATCACTCGTCGTCGATAACGCATATTTCATTATTCAATGACACGTAATGAAACTTTATCCACTTCCTTTATTCGCAAACGACTGTTTGCGCGTCGCAAACGACGTCTTGCGCGTAGACACGTTACGTCACTTTTCCGATCGAACACGCACACGCTGCACTTCCTCCGCTAATTTGTTCAGCAGTGCGTCGCGGACAGCCTTGCGCGCGGGCTTGGCTGTCGGAACGAGCCACTGCATCTTGACCATGTGCCACGGCTTGCTGCGCGCGACCGGCGGCGCGTCCTGCTGCATCGGCATGTGCTGCCGCAAATACGCGGCCGTCAAGACGCATTGGGTGGGCGCCACGGGTTTGCCCTCGCGGTCCAGAATGACTTGCATGTCAAAGCCCAGTTTCAACAAGGACCACACCGAGATCCAGTTGATGGCGTAGGACGTGACCGCCGCAACGGGATACTTCTTGCGGTAGCATATGTGGAGACTGACGAGAAGCGCCACGAGGCGCAGAATCGTGTTGTAACCCTTGCGACGCTCGCGCAAGTCGGTGTGTGACTCGAGAAGGACGTCCAAATGTTTGCCTTGGCTGCGAAAGTAGCTCATCTTGATGCGCGCCACCTCGCGCACGTCGCTGCCTTCTTCCCGTCGCAACGATACGGTCAGTTCCTTGTCGTGCTTGTCGTGGCGCAGTGCGAGCTCGAGGTCGAGGTCGTGCGACAGCAAGGGACGCACGTGGCGCGTCAGGAACGTCTGGAGGCGCGACACGTTGAGACGCTCTTCTTTCGTTTCACTCATCTTTCTCTTTGTCCATATTTTGCCTCTCTGTCGATCACGCACACCTTTGTTCAAGTTTTTTCATGTGTAAACGTAGGTAGATGTCGCAAAACAACATGACAAGTATGAAGCCCCTCATTCTGTTTTACGGAAATTGCCAAATGCATGCACTCATGCAGATCATGTCTCCCGTTCTCCGAGCGCGCGACTGCGACATGCGGTGCGTGCCCTGCTTCCTTCCAGACATTATCGACGAGGCGGAATTCACCGAACTGGTTTCACGCGCCGCCGTCATTGTGACGCAGCCGATCCGCCAGGGATATCGCGGCAAGAGCTACCTCCACACACAGTTCGTGATCGACCACGCCGACGCGAACGCCCGCGTTTTCGTATGCCCGTCCGTGCACTTTGCGTTTTACCACTTTGACTCGTTCCACGGCCCTCAGTTGCCCAATACGCTCGTGTACCACTTTCGGGCCCTCTGTCGCGCGCATGCACAGGGCAAGACGCCTGCCGAATTCATGGCGCAAGTGCTCCGAAACCCAGAGTGGAGGACCGAAGCAGAACTCCTGGAGATTGCCGCCGACAACATTGCCGAGTTGCGCAGACGGGAGGAACAGATGCGCGTCGAGTTCGCACACCCGTCCGTGACGATTGTTCCCGTGGCCGACTTTTTCGCGCAACACTTTCGTCACCACCTCCTCATGCACACGCTCAATCACCCCGGCAAATTCGTCTTGCAACACTTGGTCACACAGATACTGACGAGCCTTCAATACTCTCTCGATGTCAACACGGACATTGATCCGTTGTCCGACAGTGGTCAGTGTTTGCTTTACGAGTGTGTTCGCAAGGTGATGCGTACTCCTCCGGATGTCGCCTACGACGCCACACTACCAAAGCTGTCCGTAGAAGGCGACGAAGCCGTCGTCGAGGCCTACTATGCGAGTTATGACCAGTTCCAAACGGACACTTGCGCACTCGCTCGGCGTTGAGATATCATAATCCTACCGGTTGAAGAACGCCAGCAAGACGCACGTGCTCGGGTTGCTCATGCAAGAATAGAGAACAAAGATGGCGATAGAACCGTAAACAACGATGCTACTGCCAAAGTTTACGTGCGCCAGTTTCACCTTGGTTTCCTCCGAGTATTTGGCGGATTGACCATACGATCGGAACCAGATCATGTACACAGAGCACACAAAAAAGACGATCAACCACAACCACAACAGTGTGTAAAGAAGGGGAGATCCGTTCTTTGATTCCTGTTGAACGGGTGCAGCAATTGGCACGGAACTTTTTTGAACACCAGCACTCATCGTTGATGTTTGATAGGTCGGGTATGTGTTTGATATGTTTGATAGATGCGCCGCCATTTTTTTTTCACTGACATTGCGCATCTTACGCCCTCCGAATAAAGGACATACCACACCTCTCCACATGTCGCGCGCGCGACCATCGACGATCATTTCCACAGATTGCGCGGATGACCAAATCCATAATCCGTCTTCGGGACGGTGTGTGCGATTGACCACGGCCACGGGCAAGAAACTGTTGAAGGAGTATCGCGAAGGTCACTTGACGAATCTGTCTGTGCAAGACCGTGCCAAGGTGGACGCATTTCTCGCGGGACAAAGCGCCGCACGCACGGTGGTTCCGACGCGACCAGCGACCACGGTGACAACGCCGGTTGCACAAAGTGAAAACGCAGACACGTGGCCGTTACCCGCCACCGTGGTGGACAAGATGAGCATGAACGAAATGGAAACGGTTTTGCGTCGACACGGCATTCGCATCGCCCTTCCACGCGACAAGGCCTCTCGACGCGCATTGTTTGCGCGGAAGCGGTGTGACGTGGCGGATCGACGTTTAGTCTGTGACGCCGAGACCGAAATCTGTGACCTGCGCAACCAGCTGTGTCGCACCATGGCGGAACTGCGCAAGCGACAGCGACCCTTTGGCATTCGCGAGGTGCGACACGGCAACCGCCTCTTTTGGGGCGACGAAACCATGGTCGCCCCACTCTCGCGACTCTCCACCGCCGCCGTGGAACAACAAGAGGAGCAACGATCACGGCCGGACATTCACGACACTCCTCCTTCTCCTTCGGCGACGGCATCGCCTGCCGCGCGGATCGACGACGCGGCACGACGGCGATACGTCGAACGACTCTTTTCGCAAGACGCGTGAATGGATAGGGTGATATGATGAAATGAGATATAATGATATGATGATATGATGATATGACGAAACTCAACAACGATTTAAACACATGACGACACGGAGCAAATCGATCGAGCACGGTGGCGCAGAGGGAGCGCACAGGGCTCATAACCCTGGGGTCGATGGATCGAAACCATCCCGTGCTACATTTCTTTCTTTACGACGCGGACTAGGCGCGTATACAAAGACACAATTTTCTTCCTCTGTATCGGAAAAAAACACATACACCGCGCAAAAACGCGTACGCATCCATGCAGCCGCCTCCTCCCGCCCACGTCTTGAAATGGACCTACAGCACGGATCAGCAGGGCCTCTTGCGCCCCATGGGCATCATGAAGGCCACCTTGCCCTGGCAACAGTGGCTCCTGGCGCAGAAGCACAATGAGCCCTACTTCAACAGCGACTCACCCATCCTTCACGTGCAGTTTCTCCACGACCAGGACGCCATCGGACCCTACAAGGCCCGGATCGACGTGAGCACGACCGGCCGCGGTCCCTGCGCCGACACGGGCGCGCACGAGTGGGCCTTTTGGCTGCTCGACGTTTCCGTCCCCGACCTCATCCGCAAGCATCTGCGTCAGATCGCCCTGCTGCACAGCGGCCGGTGGCTCATCGCCCCGGCGGCGTGCACGCCCGCAGGACGCACGGAGGCTGACCGTCCGGCTGCGGCTGCACATAAACAATGTGCGAGTAGTCGTTGACAAAGGTGACGCCCTCGACGGACGCCAAACGTGCCTCCTCGCCCGACTGCAAGAGCACGCCGTCGTGCACCACCGTGGCGCGACTAAGCGGGTCTGCTTGACAAGGACAGGAGGGAACGCGGGACAGGGGGGTGCGTTGTGGCAGGCGGTTCTTGTCGGCAAACATTTCGATGGATGCTTCACTGCTGACTTTGCTTCCAACAAAGAAAGAAAAAAGGAGACAGACGCAGGTCTACGTTCACGACACGAACGTAGACAAATCCATTCATGACGACTCTGCATGACGTCACTCCCCCTAACGAACCGACGTTGCCATGGCCCATCGTTTCACCACCTGCGCATGCTCACAGCGTGACCGACGTCATTCCTCTTCTCGCCGATGCACTTGCCGCGGAGCCAACGACAGGCGCGGAACGGCGAACGGTGTGCTGCGTTCCTGCCTTTCCACACCTCCGCAACGACTTGTCGGCCACGATCGACGCCGAGAGTCATTTGCACGTCGATGAGAACGACATTGTTCGGGCGCGCATCCACGCCCCCATTTACGCCGGCACGCGTCCATGGACCATCGCCGACCGGGACAGTGTGCGTCAGGGCGTCGAGTGGCTCGCACACTTTGGCTTCCTCTTGTCGTTCCAACGCGGGGCAAACGGTTCCTGGTCCTGTATCCAGCGCCCTAAAAACCTAGAACGCTGGTGCATTTGGCGCGGCACCTTTTGGCTCCCCATCGATTTCCAAACGTCGTTGCACACGTCATCCTCCGCTCCACCGTGCCACGTTCGTTACCAGCCCACCAAGGACATTTGGTCGCAGGAAACGACCGGTCTTGACGAGGCGAGCGACATGACGCCAGTCGTGCGTTTGCTCGACGTCGCGCACACCTTCTTGCTCACCGGCCGCGTGCCACCCACGGCTTGGAATGTGGACACTGTTGACGACGACGTGCATCACACGCGATTGGCGTGGGCACTGCTCTTTCAGTGGCAAGAGGAACAAGAAGCGGATGATCGCGCGCTGGGCGACGCGGTCACCACCGCCGTTACACGTTCTCTCTTTCGTGACCATATCAAGCAAGAATGGACCTCTGCGGACCGTCTCCTGTGGCTCGCGGATCACCATCGACACGGTAGCGACGTGTCCGCGACGTTGTCCACGCGTCTCTGGCACCCTCTCATTCGCGCAGGCCGTCGATGGAGCACACTGCCTCAGCCCGTCGTTACGCCAGAAGAGGTGTGGCGCGTGTGGTGGCGCATCTCCGACCGACTCCCGGACACATCGGTGATCGCACAACCGTTCTTCGTCGAGGCCGACATGGAGGAAACGGACCTACCGCGGTTGGCCGTGCGGATAGAGACGATTTGCACCGAGAAGCACGACTTGTGCTCGTGGCTCGACGTGCCGCAACTCATGTTGCAGCGTCCCAAAAAGGGTGCGCCTCGCGCGTTTCGACGCCTCAACCCCTCCGTTTTGCCCCACGAGGACGGCACGCACACGGTGCTGGTGCGATTTGCCAACTACGACGTCAACACGTATCGCAGTTGGGACCAGAGCGATGTCGTCACGACGCACAACCTCCTCTCGCGCTGGGATTTTCGCAACGGTGCTGCTGTCGTTGTCGAGCCGTGGTCCTGGATCCAGGACGACTACCGCAAGGACGCATCGGCGTGGATCCGCGGGCTGGAGGACATGCGCCTCTTTGAAACCGCGCCGGGCCAGCTGCGCTTCCTAAGCAACTGCTGTGATTACGAGGGGGACACGATCGAGGAAACAGGCGACCGCGTCAGTGTGCTGCTGGGCGCATTGACGCGCGCGACAGATGCATCCGTGTCGGACGGTCAAGAATGGGTGGGACACGCCAGCAAGATTTATCTCCCCTTTCCACGCAAGACGTGTGAAAAGAATTGGATCGCCGTGCCTTGGCGCGGACGATTGTTTGTCGTCTACGAACTCCTCCCTCTCACCGTGCTCGAAGTGGACGTGCACACAATGGAGGTGGCCGTGTGCGCCCGTGTGCACGACGTGCGTTGCCCGGATCTCCACGGATCGCTGCGCGGATCGGGCCGGTGGACAGAAGTGGAGGAAAAGAATGGTCGCTTTGTCGGCGTCGTGCACGAAGTCGTCTTTGTGGACGGTGTCCGACACTACCTGCACCGCATCGTGTCGATGGACCTGCGTCGCTTGATCGAGGAGGACGCACATGCCGCCGACGCCGTGGCCTTTAGTCGTCCTTTCTGCTTCACGGATCTCCAACAACATCGCATTCAGTATGCGATGGACCTCTTGCTGTGGAACGAAACGGAGGTGGCCATCAGCCTGTCCCTCACGGACGAACAGCCGCAGCTGTGGACGTGGTCGCGGCAACGACTCGCCGATGCCATTGACGCACCTTTTCTGCTTCCGGGCGCCTCGCTCGGGCGCGTGTCGCGGTGGACGCGCGTGTTGCAAAAGTGCGAGACGTTTCCGCTCATTCTCTGGATCAACCGGGACCGCGACGAAAAGCGACGCCACGCCTTTGCAGCGCAAATGCGGCGCT
>RGVZ01000180.1 GCA_010029825.1 bacterium
ACTGGTCCACCAAGTTTCCGTTCTTGTACGACCAAGGGAACGTGGGCTGCTGCACCGCCTGCAGCAGCAACAGTCTCTTGTTCTTTGCGCAGCACATCAAGGACGACAACAGCCTGACGAGTCGTTTCGTGCCGTCGATGCTCTTTACCTACTTCAACTCGCGCGCGCTGACCGGCACCACCGCGGTCGACGCCGGCTCGACGCTCCGCGACGCCATCGCCTCGCTGTTCAAGAACGGCGTGTGCCAGGAAACGACATGGTCCGTCACGCGCCCCATCTCGATGCGACCGTCGTTTGCGGCGTTCCAAGAGGCGCAGCAGAACCGGGCGCTGCAGTACGCGCGCGTGGACATTAACGAGACGAGTTTCCGACTGGCGCTGCAGAACAAACACCTCATTGTGCTGGGCCTGCCCGTCTACCGCTCCTTTGTGCTCGCACCTCGTGGCGACGTGCCCATGCCGAGCACGTCCGCATCGACCGATCCGCTACTCGGCTACCACGCCATCTTGCTGGTGGGCTATGACGACAACGCGCGTCGGTTCCGCTTCCGCAACTCGTGGGGCAAGAAGTGGGGCGTCGTGGGCTACGGCACCATTCCCTACGCCATGGTGCCGGCGTGCTTTGACGCGTGGACGATCCTACAGGCGACGCCAGATGCGCTCTCGTCCAATGTCCGTGTGCTCAAGCCGTAGCGACAAAAGTGAAGATCGCGATCCGATGACGTCCTTCTCACCATGATCATCACCCAAAGGTTGATTGTTCTACCCTTCATCATGTCCTTGATGCCGATGGCAGAGATCCGACAGCGGATCGACGCGCAATACTGCGAGGAAACCGAACGACGCTTGTCGGACGAGTGCCTGGCGGACGTGTGGGGGGGTAAAGAGGCGGTGCGACGGAAACGCGAGTCCTACCGACGCCTCCACGATGACCACGAACGGCGCGTGTCGTCCGGGTTCATGTCCAAAGAAATGTCCCTCAATCGCTTCCTTGACGAAATGGTAAAGATGAACACGCCTCCCGGTCTGAAAGGCGCCGTGCGCGGAAGCACGTTTAACCAAATTGTCAAGGAAGCCATTCGTGACGTCATGTTGCCAGAGGATCGCTTCGAGGTGCAGTTTGAAGCACGACCGCATCGCGGCGCTGCCGCGGGAAAGATGAACGAGATTCCCGATTGGTATATTCGCGATCGCGAAACGGAGCGGACCATGATTGGCTACAATCAGGTGGACTTGTGGGGCGGCGGTCAGCAACGCAACCGCGGTGACAAGTATCTCCTGCAGCCGTGTGATCCTGACCACTCGACCACCAGAGTCGTGTGCGTGATTGCGCGCCGACCCGAGGCGATCGACGAAAACTCGTATGTCTACAAAATCTTTGCCAACGGATTCCAGCAGGACCGGTTGTGCTACATCAAGGACTTGAAACGCATCATTCTGTCCTTTTTCCATCAAGAAGGCAAGACGATTGGCCTTCATCGGCAATCGACCGACAAGTTCTACACGAAACCCGGTGCAGTGTCGGAGTGCATTCGCCTCTGGCGTCAGCATGTGCTGGTGGACGCGCAGAGCGATTGCGTCATGGAACCGAGCGCCGGTGCGGGCGCCTTTGTCGCGCCGCTTGTAGAAGTGTGCGACAACCGCCTCTTTACGGACCTCCACCCGGCGCACGCAGCCGTGGAACGAGCCGACTTTCTGACATTCCGACCCGACGATTGGGCCGTCCTACGCGTGCCCGGCAAGGTGCACGTCGTTGGCAATCCACCGTTTGGGAGACAAGGGTGTTTGGCCCACGCGTTTTTGAAAAAGGCCATGACGTTCGCCAGCACCGTGTCGTTCATCTTGCCGCGGTCCTTCAAGAAGGACAGTCAGCAAGATCGCGTCGATCGACACTTTCATCTGGTCGCCAGCATGGACCTTCCGGAAGACTCCTTTGTCATTGAAAGCGTCGATCATCGCGTGCCCTGCGTCTTTCAAATCTGGGAGCGCCGCGATACGCTACGAGCGAAGGCCATTGGCTTGACGGCCACCTTTTTCGAGTTTGTCAAGAAGGAGGACCCGCACGATGTGGCCTTTCGTCGCGTCGGCGGCAACGCGGGCAGCGTTTACAAGGAAACGGCCGACAAGTCCCCCAGTTCACACTACTTTCTGCGCTTCACCAACGGGCAATCGTTGGACGAGAACTACCGTCGCATGTGCAGCCTCGTCTTTCTCCACGGCAACACGACGGGGCCGCGCTCCATTTCCCAACAAGAACTGCTCCGGGCACTGGATTGCGTGGGCGACGCGTAGAGAAGCACTTGCCTCGCATGCATCATCCACGCGGCGTGTCGGTGCGGACAGCACCAATGCACGCGTTGGTCAGGAATTCGGATATCGCATGTGCGGCGCTGGGCATGGCGACAGCGGCCAAGGGTGCCGGCGTGCGGTTTACCGTTGACCAAGGCACGACGGTGGTATGCGTATCGATACCTTCGTTTTTACAGACTTGGACATATTCAGTAACGCCCATGTGTTGAGCCAGTGTCAACGGGTCCAGACACACCATGACGATGAGAAGGTGCTTTGTGGATGGACGGTTTTGGGGCAGGGATACCTTTCGAGAATCGACCACTTCAATCACATACACCGCGATACCTTCTTTTGTTTCTGGTGTGCCTGGTGGTGGAGCATCTTCACCCTCCTCCTCTTTTTCTGACACGTCCACGGCGAGCTTCAAACCGCCGCTGTTCTGAATGAGCGCGCGGAGTGTCGTTTTGTGCGCCTCTGTCACATGGAGCGAGAGGGAAACACGGCATCGCCTGACGTTCCAGTAGACGGAAAGTAGGATGAGATAGATTGCGCTGAGCGTCATGAGCACTAGCACAGAGGCCACGTAGGCCACAGGAACGTGCGGCCAAATGGAAGGGAGGAGCAGTCCCGTCAGACAGAGGGTCACCGTGCAGATCCATAGCAGGCAAATGCGCGCATACAGGACGCATTTGAGCGGTGGGTCGGCGGTTGCCAGGCGACACTGACGGATCGTGACCCACACGGCATGGGCGGCGAGTGTGCCAATGAGGAGGACTGCCAGCGCGCCGAGGACCGGTCGTCGACGAGCGTTTCTCCACCACGACAACGAAAAGACATGTCCTGGCAAAACGCGATAGGCAAGAACAGTGACAAGGGACAGCAAGAGGGTGACGACAAGGATGCAGGAGGATTCGAACAAGCCCATTTCCAGCTCGGAGGATGTGAAGAGGGTTTTGATGTACCAGCAAACAGGATTTTCAGCATCCTGTTTGTGCATTCATAATCGTATACAACGAGTGTGACGGCGCATCCTCACGATGATTGCTGTTGCTGCTTCTTGATCGCTTGTGCACCGAGAATGCGCTGGAGGCGCTGTCGGTCCTGCACCGACGGTGACAACGGCTCCAGTGGTGGTGGCCGCCGTGCAAGTCGCTGGGCCGCCGGAATCGGACCGTGGAGCAACTGGTCGACGAGCCCAGCCGCACCGCCGCGCAGGTGTCGCTGTGCTTGCAAATGCTGCTTGGCTTGCTTCTGGGCCTTGAGAAACTGCCGCGTGTCGGCTTGCTGATGCTGCATTTGGAGCATTTGACTGGCTTGTGCGATCCGTTCGTCCAAAGGCGCCATCGCCGCTTCGAACTCGGCTTGCAATCTGCCCGCTCGCTCCACATCTGATTCCGTGACCACTGCTTTGTGCCGAACCGTATCTACCAAGATTCGCAACTTCTGAAGCGTCGTTTCACCCACGCGGCGTCCCTCTGCCACCGTGTCGGCCAACTCATCGGATCGGCGCCACTGCGCGTCCACAATGCCGCTAGCCATGCCCACCAGGCGCAGTCTCTCCATGTCCTCGAAGACAATGTCACGCACTTCGTTCACGCGTTGCATCAGTTGTTGGAAGAGAGGTTGTGCTTGTGCCGTGCCAAGGGCCGCTCCGCCCCGTTGCTGTCGTTGTCTCTGTTGGCGCGCTTGTGCCATGTGTCGTAATCTTTATATTAGTTACAACGTGTCAAGAATCGGTTCGCGTCGCGGCCGGCTTTCTGCCTTGCCCGCGCAGGATCGCTTGTAGTCGTTCTTGTTCCTGGGGAGATGGCCTGAACGGTTCCAGCGGCGGTGGTGGGACGTGTCGAGCAGCTTCTACGGTCCCTTGCAGCATTTGACGTCCCAGCAGAGCGGCGCCGCCCCGCTGCCGTCGATAGGCCTGTAGTGCGTCTTTGGCTTCTTCTTGCTTCACCTGTCCTTCAATTCTCGCGTTCGTTCGAATGATGATTTCTTCAAAATCATGGGCACGTCGTCGGAATGACATGTTCATCTCGCTCACCCTTTCGCAGTCTGCCGCTGTGGTTTCCCGCTCCCGCACCTCTGTCATCAACTGAGTGAGTCTTCGAGCGTGGTTTGACACAACTGACGCGATTGCTCCAGCGTTCCGAGAAGTTCACCTTATCTCGTTTGCGACAGGTCGCTTTCGCGCACCACTCGTTGCATGTGCAGTAGGTTCTTGACGGTTTCCACGACAAAGGCATGTAGTTCCTGTGCTCTCGACATGAAGTCGTCCGTCAAACACGGCTTCTTGCGTCGCTGTCGTTGTTGCTCTTGCTGTCGTTGTCTCTGCGAGGACATTTTCGCTCCTTTTTTATGCACGCGAAACGATTCACTTCGCAATTTCGTAACACCCTCTCTCTCGGCGCTGAAAAAGAGTCGGTTACCGCCTGGCACCATCTTCTGAAGCGTTCTCCGCGTGTTTTCACGACACGAGTGCGCGCGCAAGAAAGGCACGGTCCGTCGCGTTCGGAAACACCTCGTCGCGCAACGCCGCCTCGTTCGCCCCGTCAAATCCGACATGGTGTGAAAACGTCGGAAAGGTCCGCAAGTCGCGTCGTGCGATCCGTTCACTGTCTGACGGATTGGGACAACACAGACGCACCTTGGTCAAAGCTCGGAGTCCGTCGACGTCGCGTGCGCGCACCGCTTCCCAAAACGCCGCACGCTCGCCTGCGCCCGACTTGCCGTCCAAATTGTGTAGCGCCAGTTTCAGCACCAAATTCCACACGCTCACGGTCTGAAGATGCATCACGACCGGCACCGTAGTATAGTCCACTGCCCATTCCCGCTCGTCGTACATCGGCCGTGCCGTGTGTGCAGGGCGGTGGATATGTCCAGCGAGCACAAAGGTCGTGTTCCGAGGCGTCGCAAAGTGGTGCGGACTGGCCATGCAGTGCAGAAAGTCGAGACGCACCATGCTCTTGACATGGTACCGCGGCCGCTGCACGTACCAGGGACACTGCTGCAAGAG
Organism: bacterium; assembly: GCA_010029825.1. Classification (GTDB taxonomy): domain Bacteria; phylum Bdellovibrionota_B; class Oligoflexia; order Oligoflexales; family RGVZ01; genus RGVZ01. The sequence continues at coordinate 5,302 of RGVZ01000180.1, forward strand.
CGCACGTGGACACGCGACGGACTCGCGCAAACAGTCGGCAAAGATCCAGGGGAACTGAAAGTGCACAATCGTGCGGTAGCGATCTTCGGCGGCAAAGTGGTGATGGCGTTTAAAGGCGAGAAACTCGGGCACCGTACGGCCGTCATCCAGCCACAGGTACTCGTCTGTATCGAGACAAAGCACCCACTGGTCGGTCGGATGGTCCGCAAAGAGTTGTCGGAGGTGTCGTTGTATACTCGGCATTCGTCGCTTCCACGCCACATCTGGTTGTTGCTCGTCTGCAGAGCCGTCCATCACGCAAATGCCGCGTGGAAAGGCCGCTCTGCGTTCCTCCAAAATGCGCTGAAAGACGTCGTCGTGGAGCACAGCGGCGTGGTTGACGAGGAGGACGACGTGCGTCACGGCAAGAGAGGCGTAGTGATGCAAAAAGGCCGAGAGATAGGGCACGTCGACGCGCGTCACGCGCGTGCACAAGGCCGTCAACGCAGACATTTTTCGTTCACTGTGTCTATTCCTCCGCGGTAAAAAAAAAGACGATGCAAAACTGACATTCACTGTGCGAACCATCATCGTTGGTCATTATTCGATCATTATCTGTGATTACCGAACCTCTCGTAGAAAGAAGCATGCAGAAACGCATGACCGACCTCCCCACGAACGAGATCCGGGGCCTGCGCTTCGGACTCTTGTCCGCGGAGCAAATGGAGGAGCGGTCCGTTTGCGAAGTCAACGCGACCAAACTGACCGGCGCCAACTCCGTCTACGACGAACGCATGGGCGTGCTCGAGCCCAACCGCGTCTGTCCGCAATGCCACCGCACCCCCAAGTGGTGCACCGGTCACTTTGGCCATATCCGACTCTGCCAGCCCATCCTCCATCCGCTCTTTCAGCGGCAAGTCATGCTCTTTCTGCGCATCTTTTGCTACTCCTGCTGCCGCTTGCTCCTCATGGAGGACAGCATGCGCGCCGACGGCCTCTTGCGTCTTCCCGTCACCCAACGCTTTCTCAAGGTCGTGCAGAACTTGGGCAAGTCCAATGTGCAGTGCCCGCACTGCCGCACGATGCAGCCCAAGTTCGTCTGGAGCAGCGCCGACAAGAACGTCGTGTTCATGGTCTTTAAAGTCGACGGCGAGGTGCACAAGGTCCCCTTTGACGACCACGACATTTTCGCACTCCTTGATCGCGTGCCCGACCGCGACGTGCGCACACTCGGCTTCGAGTCCACGTTCCATCCGCGCAATCTCGTGCTGCGCGTGCTGCCCGTGCTCCCGCCCGTGGCGCGGCCCTACATCATGTCGGACGCCGTGACGTGCGACGACGACTTGACGGTCCAATACCTGGAAATCATCAAGACGAACAACCAACTCCGCGACACGTCGCTCCCCGACCTCCGTCGTCAGAAACTCGTGCACATTCTCAAGTTCCGCATCCGGAGTCTCTTTGACAATAGCTCCGGTGCGTCCAAGCACAGCAACGGGCGCGCGCTCAAGGGCATCAAGAAGCGACTGACGGGCAAGGAGGGCCTGATTCGCAACAACTTGATGGGCAAGCGAGTGGACAAGTCCGCGCGGTCCGTGATTGGACCGGATCCGACGTTGCAATGCGACGAGATTGCCGTGCCGCGTCAAATCGCGCAGATCCTGCACTACCCCGTCTTTGTCAACGCCAACAACAAGGCCGAGATCTCGCGCTGGATCGAGACGGACCAGGTGCAGAGCATCCTCAAGAAGGACGGCGAAACGCGCATCCACGTGCGCTACGCCAAGTACCGCCGCGGAACCGAGTTGCACTTTGGCGACTGGGTGCAGCGACCGGGGGAGGGCCTGCTCTTTCTCAACGCGGAGCGCCGCAAAACCTTTGTGCTGCGCCCCGGCGACGTGTTGCTGCGCCACGGCGAGCCTGTGCCGAACCTTGTCTTTCCCACCGAAAAGCCCGTGCAGGTCGAGATTGGCGACATGGTCGAGCGACCGTTGCGCGACGGGGACATTCTCTTGCTCAATCGGCAGCCCACGCTGCACAAGGGCTCCATGATTGCGCAAAAGGTGCGCATCCGGGAAGGCCGAACGATCCGCCTCAATCTGGCCGTCACCAAGACCTTTAACGCCGACTTTGACGGCGACGAGATGAATCTGCACTGTCCCGCCTCGGTCGACGGCGAGGCCGAGTTGCGCGAATTGTCGTCGCTCGAGAACCATCTCATGTCCGTGCAGTCCGGCAAGCCCAACATTACCATTGTACAGGACGCCATGCTCGGCGTCTACCTGTTGACGCAGCCCGACGTCCGTCTCGACAAGGCCACGTGGTGGGACATTGCCATGCACAGCCAGATTCCCAATCTGGAAGCCGTTCTCCAGCGCAAGCAGCGCACGGCCGCGCGCGTCGAGCCGCGTCTCGTGGACACGACGTCCGCCTCTGGCGCCTTTGTTTTTTCGCTCCTCTTGCCGGATACGTTCCAATTCGACCAGTCCGGCGTGCGCATCGTGGACGGTTTGTTGCTGCAGGGGTGCATCACCAAGAAGCACCTCGCGCCGCACGCGTCGATCCTCAAGTGCCTGCACGCCGAGCACTCGGCCGAGGCGGCGATGCGCTTCATCGATTGTGTCCAGTTCCTGGCGAACCGTTTCCTGATCCACCGCGGGTTCAGCGTGGGCATCTCCGACTGCGTCGTCACGCGCAAGCAAGAGATTGACGACGTCATTTCCAAGGCGCTCGCCAAGGCGCACAGTGTCGAGCAAAACGTCGACGACGCGGCGCTGCGCGAGGTGCACATTGCGCGCACGCTCTCCGGCGCGCGCGACG
>RGVZ01000019.1 GCA_010029825.1 bacterium
TCGTGATTGGCGGTGGCGGCGAGCTGCCCTCCTCGGTCGAACGGATCGATTTCTTGCCGCAGAAAGAATTCTGGGAGAAGCTGCGGCGCTCTCGCGCGCTCTTTGTCGCGTCTACGTTCGATGCCAGTCCAAAGATCCTCACGGAGGCGCTGGCTCTCGGCGTTGCCCTCCTCGTCAACAAAGACATTGTCGGTGGATGGAAATACATCACACCCGAGACCGGCATGTTTTTTGATCCCACCGAGCGCAAAAAAGACCGGATCAGGGCTTTTCTCGCCAAGAAATATTCTCCGCGCGCCTACGCCGCCGAGCACCTCGATCCCGACAAGAACGGGAGGTGGTTGTCTGACCGCCTCTCCGAGATCCTCGACCGCCGGTTTGAGGATCTCGGTCTTGATGGCGTCCTCTTTATCAACCTCGAGGAGCGTGGGGATCGCCTCCTCGCAATGGAAGACGAGCTCCGCCGCGCGGGAATCGTCGGAGCGGTGCGCGTCGATGCGGTTCGAGAAACGCGCAACGGACATCTCGGGTGCGCCAGGAGCCACGTCCGGGCGCTGGACGAAGCACGGAAGAGGGGCTGGAAAAGGTTCATCGTCCTTGAGGACGATTTTCGTTTCGGGATGAGGAGGGAGCGGTGGCTTCACGTGCTTTCCGAGTTCCTGCGGACGATCCAGCGCTGGGACGTGCTGGTTCTGGGTTATTGTCTTGTCCGCTGGCGAGAGACCGATGCCGTCTCATCCACCGTGTACCGGGTGGCTCGGTCGACCTGCACGGTGGGCTACATGGTCAACGACGGCTATGCGGAGACGCTCCGTGCTGATTTCTGCGAGTCCATCCGTCTCTTGGAGGCCGAGACGGGCGAGGAACAGGTCTTTGTCACGGACAATGCCATCGATCAGCACTGGAGCGGCATCCAGCAGAACGATTTTTTCTACGGGACGATACCGGCCATCGGTCTCAGCTCGGGCTCGCCCTCATCCATCATGCAAAAGCAATGAGTGATTTTTACAGATCTTGTAAAAATACATCTATGCGGCTGTCGATATATCCGACCACAGGTAGACGCTCGTCGTCGTGTCGCCAAACAGCCGGAAACCAAACCCGGGCGAGTCGCGTGCTTTCATGTCCTGGTCGATTCCGCAATGAGAGACGAGCCTGTACCGCGCGTTCTCGTAATCAAAGAGGATCTCGGCGCACCGGATCTCGCACTGGCACGACTCTATATTCTCGGAAATGTCCATCCATCCCGTCTTGCCGTCGGCATTCTGAGGCACGATTGTGACCAGCAGCGGGTACTCCAGCTCGTTCTGGGCGGCATCAAAGATCTTTGCCTGGATCACGAGCTGAAACGGCGATAGACCGAGGCTGTTCTCGAGCACGTGGCGGTACACTTTCTTGAGGATCCGCACCTCAAAAACACAGCGGTCAAAATCTTTCCGCAGGGATACCGCGATCCGTGTCGCCATGCTCGTCCCCTCCAGATCGGTCTCGAAACTCAGTGTGCTCTCGTCCTCCAGCGGGTACACTGCCGTCGTGGGTTTCATGTCGTCATAGATCCGAACACCCTGGCGATGATTCACGAGGCTCAGGATGACCCGCCTGGCCACAACGTTATCCAGACGAACCATTTATACATTTAGTAAAAAAAAAAAAATGAAGCCATGATATAATAATGACGGATGCTCGGATCCGATCTTTCCTGGCCTCCGTAAACATCGATTCTCCGTTATTCAACGGAACGTTTTCTAGAGTAAAAGGCCTGTCGACCACGGACGCGCTCTACCGCTTCCTCCATAACCTCAAAAAAGACGAGATCCGGTGGTACGAGATCGATCTCCCGAGCCTCCAGGGCTGCGTCGATCTTGTGGATTCCATCGCGCTCCTCTACCGCGAGATCATGACCTGTGACACGGGCGCTGTTCTCTCCGCCGTCGCCACGTTCAACCGGCTCGTTTCCGTCGAGATCCTGCGGATCACCCGGACGTCCGTCGAGATCTCTTTTTCCAAGAACGACGAGATCAATGGAGCGTGGAAAAGCATCGTTCACGCGCTCCTCGCCATTCCCATCGATGCCTGTGTCGAAAGAGACATTACGGCTGGTGCTCTGGACATCCATCAGCAGCTCCAGAGCATCGTCGACAGCTTCATCTATCTCCCGCAGCTGTATTCTGCGTGTCGCGATAAAAAGACACCGTCGCATAAAAAGACGTTTACGCTCTTTTTCGAGAGGCCCTGTACGCTCGTCCGCCGGCAGGATCTGTCGAGGGAGATGAGACGGCTCGGCTCGATCACCGTGCGTTTCTCTGAACCGGTATGTTCCGACCGGTTTGATCCCAGAGACCATCTCCTGCTCTGCGGCCGGGACAAGAAAAGAGAGACAACATGTTTCCTCGTGCACCGCAACGACCGTGTCGCCGCGACGGGATTCGTGTGCCATGGGTTCGTCGATGACGAGCGGCTGGCGGTGCGTCTTCACCTCCTCATGCCGTCGTCGTAGCGAGGCCGCGGACAACGTCGCGGGCAAAGCCCGTCAGATCCTCGACTGGGAAGCCCGCCGTGAGCAGGGCGCACCGGTACAGGATCCCGGCGTCCGTCTTCGATCGGTTCTCCGCCGTCTTGTATGACTCCCGGAGCGAACGGATGACCGGGTGCTCCCGGTTGAGCTCGACGATTTTTCGCCCTTTCATGAACGACATGGACTTGTTGTCGCCGAGAGGCTGGGCGGCCATGATCTTCTCCATGTTCCCGGTCCAGCCCCACTTGGACGAGACGACGCAGATCGGATCGTCGTTCTCCGAGACCAGCCGATCCGAGATCCGGATCGCCTCGATGCTTGCGTCGCCCGTGGTCTCCTTGAACCACTCGCCAAACTCCTTGAACGCCTCTTTCTCTTCGTCGGTCGTCTCCCGCGCCCACGGCACCGCGTGGTCCTTGCTCACGTTCACCAGGTCGTGCTCCTTGTACTTGTGGACGCGCTGGAGCATGAACTCGTCGATCGGCTCCGTGAAATAGAGCACGGTGTAGCCTTTCTCCTGGTACAGCCCGGCAAAGACGTTGTCCTCCCCGGTCGCGTAGTAGACCGCCTTCTGTTCGTCGTTGAGTCTGTAGTTCTCCACATACTCGTCGAACGAGATGGTCTTGTCGTCGCGGCTGTTGCCCATCCGCAGGTAGGCGAGGAGGCTCTCGTCGCCCTCGTGGATCCCGAGCTTGATGTGCCGGTGGAACGCCTCGTAGAATTTCGGGAACAGCTCCGGATCCGCGTAGATCTCCTCGACCGTGTTCATGACCTGCTTCTTGAGCTGCGTCTTGAGCGCCTTGACCACCCTCGTCTGCTGGAGCATCTCCCGGGAGACGTTCAGCGGCAGGTCGGGGCTGTCGATCACCCCCACCGCAAAGTTCATCCAGTCCGGCAGCATGTCCTTGTCCAGTTCCTGGAGCACCAGCACTTTTTTGCTGTAGAGCTTGATGTTGCGTTTGTCCCGGCTCCGGTCGCCCAGCGCGTCGTAGGGCGTCTTGGACGGGACAAACAGGACGCCGCGGAACTCGAACGCGCCCTCCGTCCGGAAATGCTTCCAGTACAGGGGCTTCTCCCAGTCGTTCGAGATTGTCTTGTACAGCGCCTCGTAGTCCTCCCTCGTGTTCTCCTCCGGAGAGCGGGCCCACACCGGCTTGCTGCCGTTGACCGTCTCCCACACACGGGTCTTTTCTTTCACCGGCGCTTCGGTCGGCTCTTCCTCCTCCTCCTCCACGGTCGGCTCGTCCGTCTCCACGGTCTGTTCGTCCGTCTCCACGGTCGGCTCGTCCGTCTCTGCGGACGGTTGCTCGTCCGTCTCTGCGGTCGATGTCGGCTGCTCGACCTCTTTCTCGAAAAAGAGCTCGATCGGGTAGCCGATGAACGAGCTGTGGTGGCTGATGATCCGGCGGAGGGTCTTTTCTTCCAGGTACTCCCGGGCGTCTTCTTTCAGGTGGAGGACGATCCTCGTCCCGTGGTCGATCCCGTCGAGTGCCGGTGTCTCCTCGATCGTGTAGTATTTGCTGGCATCCGACGTCCAGAGCCAGCCCCTGTCACCGGCTTTCCTGGTATAGACCTGAACCCTGTCCGCCACGAGGAACGCGGCATAAAAGCCGACGCCGAACTGCCCGATCAGATCCGATTTCTCGGCAAGAGACTGGGCAAATTTCTTTGTCCCGCTTGAGGCGATCGTCGAGAGGCTGGCCACCAGATCCTCGTAGCTCATACCCACACCGGTGTCCTCAATGACAAGACAGCCGTCCAGCGTAAGCGGATCAACGCGGATCCGGTACTCCCGGTTGACGATCCCGTTCTTGAGGTCGGCGAGCCGCTGCTTGTCGTTCGCATCGGACGCGTTGCTGATCAGCTCGCGCAGGAACACGTCCCGGTTGCTGTAGAACGAGTGGACGATCAGGCTGATCAGCTCGTCGATGTTGGCCTCGAATTCTTTCTGGGTCATGGTTGATGGGTTCGACGGCGAAAAAAAAAAACGCATCAGTTTTTGAGATTGGTGGCGCTGTCCGAATTTTTTCTGCGTATCAAAAAAACAAATGACCACCACCGCGCTGCTGAAGCGCCGTCTCCGGCGCCTCGATCAGGAGGAACACGAGCCCGTCGGCCTCGTCTGGGAGGGCAATTCCTGCTACATGGACTCTGTCCTCTTTGCGCTTCTGGCCGCGCCGAGCGCCTTTGTCCAGCGGCGATTCTTTGGTGCCACCGATCCGGAGCCGCTCGTCCGCGACGTGCGCGAGGCCCTCCTCTCGGTGGCCGTGCGGATCCGCGCCTCGGAGGAGTGGTTCCGCGGGGCGCGGATCCTGCGCCGCGCCCTCCGCCCGCACCGCGACGCCTTGCGGGCGTATCCAGACTTTTGCGGATCCGGGCAGCAGGAGGCACTCGAGTTCCTCCAGCTCATCCTCTCCGTCTTTGGCCTGAACGGGCAGAAAAGGATCGGTGCGGTCGTCCGCTACAGCAAGAGATACGGGGTGTTTACGCGCTCCCGCAAGAACGTCGTCTGGAACGATATCGTCTTGGAACGAACGGATCGCCGTGCCTCCATTATCTTTGAGATCCCCTGCCGCGTGCTCCGGCGCGGTCGGACGATCGCCTGCCTGCGATACACCGAGTCTTCCTACGACCTCGTCGATACGCGATATCGGGGATGCCTCGTCAACTGCAGCGAGGAGCTCGTGGCCGTCGAGCACTTTGCCGACCTTGCCGTGATCGTGGCTCGCCGGGAGGATCCGTACGGTGCCGTCAGCGCCGATCGCCTGACGATCCCCACGACCCTCACGGATCCGCACGGCAAGACGCTCCGCCTCGAGGCCGTGGTTGTGCGCGCCGGGGAGAGCGACCTGGCGGGCCACTACCTGTGCTTCCGGCGGCTCCGCGACGACTCGTGGTGCCGCTTCGACGATCTCGAGGACGAGATCGAGTTTTTCCCGGACTGGAAAACGGTCAGGACGCGGCATCCGGAGGTGCACACGCACGGCATCCTCTATTTCTATGCCGTCTAGTGGTAGCTCCACCAGTCCAGCTCCGGACACACGAGCGTCCGTGCGATCCTCTCGTGGAACTCGTCGTTCAGCGGATGAAAGATCCGGCCGAGGATCTCGGTCCATTCGATCGGATAGCCGTGTCCGTCTTCTCCGCGATCGGCCGGTCCGGAGGCCGGGTGCGTCCGGAGCGCTCCGAGCTTCTCGTCTAGGAGGTGCGTCACACGCCCGAACCACGCGCGCGTAAAGGCCGTGTTGGGTCGGAAAAGGAAAGCACCCGTGCCGACGAGCCGATCCCAGTGCTCTCTCACCGAATCGCACGCGACACCTCTGGCTCCGATCTCCGGGTAGCCCACACCCACCAGCTCTGGATCCGCCAAGAGCCGGTCGTACGCGTCGTTCCAGTCGCAGCGCTGCCTCTTGACGTCCGTGTACCCGCCGCCGTAGAAGTGCATCAGGTACATCCTCAGGTAATCGGCCTTGTGCGTGGCCGACAGGAACGCGTAGGCCGGGTGGAGCGGAAAATCCGGAACGGTGTACCCGTCCACGTTGTCGGGCGTCAGCAGCCGGACGTTCACGCCCGAACGCTCCCGGACATCCTCGAGGCACGCCGCCCGGTTCGCCGACATGGCGTTATCACCAGTCCACAGGCAGAACAGGATCCTGGGCACGAGGTTCAGCGTGTTGTCCGGACAGTAGAAATAGCCGCCGGCCGCAAAAAAAGGGAGGTAGCCCAGCTCTCCGAGCGGCGCGTGGCACGATCCTCCCACGCGTACCAGCGGCCGTGTCGTGCGGAGGGTCTCGATCGCCTCGGGTCGGAGCTCGTCGATCCACAGCACATCCAGCACCTTGCGGCCTTTCCAGCACCGGGCGTCGTAAGCAAAGACATGGTTGTGATAATGGATGCCCTCGTACGAGCCGTCGGTCTCAAAGCCGAGCACCTCGGCGAACACGCTCTTCCAGGGCAAGAGCTCGGTCTCGCTGACCGTACCGACGCTCATCAAGACCCGGTTCTTGTGCGGGAACATTTTCAGGTAGCGGTTGATGATTTCCGTATCCATTTAAGATGAGCCCTCTCGTCCTCCTAAATGGATTTGTTTGGCGGGGTCGTGTACCTGAACCTGGACAAGCGCACGGATCGTCGCGCCGAGATCGAGAGAGAGCTGGCATCCATGGGTCTGGTCGCGGAGCGCTTCGCGGCCATTGAGAAGAGCCCCGGGATCCTGGGGTGCAGCCTCTCGCACCTCCACATCCTCCGGATGGCCCGAGAGCGGCAGTGGAAGAACGTGCTCATCCTGGAGGACGATCTCCGGTTCCTCGTGGATCGGGATACGTTCTGGGATCGTCTCTCGCGCTTCTTTGAACGCCACGGCGACTCGTACGGCGTCTTGATGCTCGACTACTGTCTCGAGCGGCAGGAGCCGGTGGACGACCTCGTCGTGCGGGCGATCGAGGCCTGGTCGGCCGCCGCCTACCTCGTCTCTGAACGCGTGTACGACCGGCTCATCGGCGTGTACGAGAGGACGGTGCCCTTGCTCGAGGCCACGGGTGAGCACTGGAATTATGCCAACGACCAGGCCTGGAAGGTTCTCCAGCGGGAGGGCCTGTTCCTGGCCATCCTGCCGCGGCTCGGGAAGCAGCGGCCGTCTTTCAGCGACAACCGAGGCTATTTTGACGAGGCGCGCTACTGATATAAAGACGGAGAGACTGTCCGTCAAACATGACGTCCTACCTCCTGATCTCGTCGGCGTACCGCGACCGGTTGCTGTACCCGAGCCCTTCCGATTTCATCGTCCCGTTCCAGAACACCAACAACAGCCTCACGACGGTTCGTTCGAGCGTGCTGACGGCCGTTAACCCGCTGAGCCTCTATCCGGCGTACAGCTTCTGCTGGACGAACCTGACCAGCGGTTCTCTGCGCTTCCGGACAAGGATCACCGGGGGATCGGGCGAGACCATGGTGCTCTCGAGGGATGACGTCAACACGACGCTCCTGGGCATCGGCGGGAACGAGTACGGCGTCTGGCAGGAGCTGCGGCGGTCGAACGACCTCCTCAAGAGCTACCGTGTCGAGCTGGTGGCCGATCCGTCCCAGAGCGCGTACGTGCGATCGTTTTCACCGGTCTACTCGAGCGTCACCCTCACCGAGCGGCTCCCGTTCCGGATCGGTGACGAGATCGATCTCGTCAACGACACGCGGCTGTCGGAGGGCAGGATCGTCCTCCCCGGCTCGTACAACGGCAAGCTCTTTGTGAGGAATGACCTCGTGCTGTACGACCTCACCACCAACGAGAAGCGGGCGTGCGCGCTGGAGGCCGTGTCCTCCATACTGATCTGCGACTCGCCTTTCTCACCGGCGGCGCGTCCGACGGACAAGTTCCTCCTCTTTGCGGGACAGCGGCCGTTCCTCACCGGCTCGCTGGAGCGATTCCTGGACGGCCGGTGGTACGCGGACGCGGCGCTCCGCGAGTGGCGGATCGTGGAGGCGGGTCGCGGCTACCTCGCGGGAGAGCGCGTGGCGCTCGCACGCGGCGACGATCCCGAGGCAAGGACGACCTGTGTCTTCCGCGTGGTCGGCACGGGTGTCGATGGCGAGATCACCGCCCTCGAGAGGATCGAGGCCGGCACGGATCCTTACCGCTCGGCTGCCGCGTACCGCGTCGTGCCGCTGGATCGACCGGTGGACACCGTTTCCGCGGCTCACGTCCTCGTGCTGGCCACGTCCACGGCTTTCCGCTGCCGCTTCTCCGAGGCGGCCACCATCACGCGCCAGGATCTGGTGGGCTCGTACCTCTCGTGCTCCCTGTTCTCACCGCTCTTTACCGTCCATCAGAACCGGTTATATACCAGCCCCAATGCCGCGTATCCCGTGCCCGTCACCGGTCCGGATCTCCGAACGATGCAGGAGGCGGCCGGTGTCATCGGGATCGAGGACGTGCTTTTCCTCGGCCGGAACGAGGTTGTCCTGCTGACACAGGCCGTCTCGCCGGCTCTCCTCCGCCGTTTCGGCCTCTACGAGCCGACCGCAGCGCTCGCCGGCGCGCTGAACGTCGCCGTCTTCCCCTACGTGACGGACGGCGTCGTCCCACTGAATTTCACCGGCACGTACCTGACGCAGTCGCAGATGGCCTGCTACGAGATCACGGTGCTCAGCCTCATCCTCCCGAACGTCCCGCTGGATGCCCTCGACACGCTCCTGACCAGCGGGTATCCGTACGTCCTCCTCGAGATCAGCAACGTCTCGCAGCCGAACGCCCACAACCGGAACGTCCTGTACTCCAACAACCCGGCGGCCGTGGCCTCCACGTTTGTGTGCTCCATCAGCGACGTCAACGACCCGCTCCGCACGCGCTTCATCAAGATCACCTCCGATGGCACCATCCAGACCATGAAATTCACACCCGCCGACAGCCTCCGCTTCCGCGTCCTCCTGCCCTCCGGCGATCCACTCCTCCTGAGCGAGCCGGACTACGGTCCGCCCTCCGTGGCCAACCCGGCTCTCCAGATCGAGGCTCTCCTCCAGTTTCGAAAGATTTAAAAAATAAAATAAACGCCATGAAAAAACATGAGGCTCGGTTGGTTGGGTCTTTTTCTGGGCACGGTCTCCGCCTGGAGCGTCCACAACGGGGTCATCCACGATAACGCCGGTAAGGTCTTCCCCATGAAAGGAATCTCCTGGTTCGGCTTCGAGACCCAGGATTTTGTCATTAACGGGCTCTGGCAGCATCCCGCCGAGTTCTACATGGATCTCATGAAGCAGCACGGCATCAACACGATCCGGATCCCGTTCTCGGCCGAATGGATCTGGTACAACTACGACCTCTACCCGTACGACGGCCTCGTCAATGCGGATCCCAAGAGCCAGCACAAGAAATCCATCGATATCCTCGATCGGATCTTTGACCTGGCCGAGGAGCGGCAGATGCACATCATGCTCGACCTCCACCGCCTCCACAAGGAGTACATCTCGGAGGTCTGGTACTCGCCCACCGACGGCGCCTTCACCACGGACACGTATTTCGATACGTGGTTCCGCGTCCTCGACCGGTACCACGGCCGGCCGGCGCTTCTCGCGGTCGACCTCCTGAACGAGCCGCACGGCTCGGCGACCTGGGGAGATACGAATCCGTCCACCGACTGGAATCATTTTGCCGAGTTTGCTATTGAAAAGATCGACGCGCGCTATCCCGACAGCCGGTGGCTGTACCTTGTGGAGGGCATCGGATGGGGAAAGGATCTCTCGGGCGCGCGAGCCTTCCCGATCCAGACGCCGGAACGCGTGCACGGACGGCTCGTCTACAGCCCGCACACGTACGGCAAGAGCGTCGTCAGCACCACGGACGTCAATAATCGCTACCAGCTGTACCACGATTGGGATTCCTCGTTCGGCTTTCTGAAAGACATGGATCTCACCTACATGGTCGGCGAGTACGGCGGCATCACGAGCCTGGATTCTGTCTGGATGAACACGCTGGTGGACTACCTGACCACGGCCGGCATGCGGAACGCCTTTTTCTGGAGCCTCGGCCCGAACTCCGGCGACGTCCACGGTCTGCTCCTCGACGACTGGACAACGCTGGACGGTTTCAAGATGGGCATCATGGATCGGCTTCAGCCATCGTCTTGAGATGTCGTCTGTCTCGTGTGGATGAAAGAAAAAAAGACACATCTTTTTTTCGTCTCGAGATGTTCATTCAAAATAAATTTGGTCTCTACGGAGCCGCCGTTGGCACCGGATGATCGAGCAGCGCTTTCAGCTTGTGGAGGAACTGGTCGTAGTCCAGGCCGGTGTACACCGACTCCAGCCGGCCCTGGTGGTACACAAAGACCGTCGGCACGACGTCCACTTTCTCGCGGTGGATCGAGGACGGGTGGTCAATGTCGTCCGCGAGGCACAGGACGTGCTTGTTCCTCGTGTAGTCGGCCAGGCTGTACGCGAGCGTCTCCATCTTCTGGCCGAGGTGCTTGCACGGCGCGCACCACTTGGCCCAGGCCTTGACCACGACCACCCGGTACGTGCTCAGCGCCCCGCTAAAATCACCCGACTGGATGTCCAGGACGTACGAGTCCTGCGGCTTCTCCGCGGGCGGCTCTGACGGCGGCGGCTGCGGCTGCCGCACGACGGATGATTCGCGTGGACGGATCGCCGGGTTCAGCGGCCTCGCCGCAGCCGCCGGATTCGGGATCGTCGCGTTCGGGTCGGGATAAGCATCCGAGAAGCTGCCGTACATTTTTTTTCTTTTTTTTTTTATCCTTTAAACCTTAAAAAAAAATATGTCGGTTCCGACCGCAACGCCGGGCACGCGGCTGAACTGTTTCGATTATGCTTCTTGCCTGCCGCTCGCGCTGAACGAGCAGTACCAGGCCTGTCTCCAGAATCCGCCTGGAGGCGACCAGAGCAAGTGCCAGAGACTATCGCCGACCGACCCGTTCCCATCGAATCCTCCACCACTGCCGTCCGTACCATCGGATTCGGAAAATGCGTGTACCAAGGCCAACGGCGATTTCCAGGGCGTCGCCCTCCGCTCGGCGGACAAGATCAAGGATTTCGTTACTACCACATCCGATACGCTCACCAAGAACGGGAAAGATACGCTGGGAAAGAACAAGTGCACCAACGGCCAGGTCACCGCCGCCAGCGGCTTCCAGGTGCCGTTCGTCAACATCGGGACGACCGTCAACACCCAGTTCAGCACCGGCTGCTCGCAGATCGCCCTCCAGTACGCCGTCCAGACCTCCATCTCGAACAGCCTCCAGTGTCTCTGCACGAGCATCAAAACTTCAACACAGTCCAGCCTGACTGCCTTCAACTCCATCAAGATAAAAGGGGGCAATATCCATGCTGCCGGAGATGTCAATATCAATTCAAGGTCGGAAAATCAGCAGATCGCCAAGGTCGTCAATTTCCTGTCGGCACAGGTGCAGACGCAGCTCAAGCAGACGATCCAGACCTCGCTGAAAGCCGTAAACGACAGCCTGCTGAAGCAGGAGAACAGCATGACCCCGCCCAACGCCCAGAAATCACTCGCCATGACCATGGCCGCCGCCCTCAGCAACTCCGCAAACCTCAACATGACATCCATCATCAACCAGATCGGGCTGAGCGTGAATGCGCAGAACCAGTATGAATTGGATCTCAGCAACACGTACGCCGGGGGGAATATCAATGTCAACATTACCCAGAATAACTACCAGGATGTCATGCTCGAGAACATCACCAAGGCCGTCATGGACACCATCATGGAAAACGCGACCATCACGTCTGCCATCAGCGAGAACTCCACGATCCAGAGCCAGGCCAACAAGGGCCTCATGAGCCTGTTCGGCACCTCAAAAGGCATCGGCGTCATCATCGCCATCATCATCGTCCTCGTCCTCCTCGGCGCCGGCCTGATCTTCTATTTCACGCAGAAGAGCGGCACAGCAACCCTCTTAGTCCCGCCGCCAAAATAATCGGTTTTCCGTCTCTCTCGCGCCGTGCGATCCGCCGCGTCATCCGGCCGCTCTCCAGCAGCGTCGCACGCTCCCTGAGCACGCGCCGCCACGCCCGCTGCACCAGCCGGAGCCAGAACGTCTTGAGCACAACGCTGTAGTAAAAATAACCGGTGTCCTCGACCGGCTCGAACGCGTACCGGCAGATCTCGATCGTCTTCATCATGCTCGTGTTGGGCGCGAAGCGGAGCATGTGCCGCCGCAGCCGCTCGCCGTCGACGGTAAAAAAGAGTCGTTTGGGGATCCTCGACTCGAAAAGAATCCGGCCGTCCTCGACGAAGCAGGACACGATCGCCGTTTTCTGGTTGTCCATCCATGTGAGCTCCTGTTCCCTCTCCCGCGAGAGGGAAGCCTCGATCTCTCGGCTGTTCATTCGCGAAAGTTTTTTCTCTCTAAAAAAATCTAGACAGGATCCGATCAGTTTTTTTTTTGCCACATCTCCAGATCCAGCGGGTGGATCCAGAAATCGATCCGGCCGCCATCCTTTTTCGTCTCGGACGGCCGCGGCCGATCGGCCGGTGCGGCGTTCATACGCCTCCCCAGCGGGTGGACGATCTCGAAGCCGTACGAGCGCAGCATCCGGCACAGATCCTCCTCCAGGCTCTCCACGCGGCCGAGCCCGCCGGCAACGAGCCGACCGGTCTTGTCCACGAGGTGCTGGTGCTGCGGGAAGAGGAGGTGACCGAACTCGTAGTCGGAGAGCCGATCCGCCGCCCGGAGCGCGTCCCCGACCGTCTCCTCCGGCAGCGCCCACTGCTCGCGGAGGTACGCGTGCGCCGAGCGCAACCGCTCGCGCGGCTCTCGCACGAACGAAAACACGCGGCAGCGCGCCCATTTCTCGGCCGGCATGATTGTCTCGGCCGGATCCTCCGCGTAGTACCGGTAGAAGCCCAGTGCTCGGTTCAGCGGGTTCATCTCGTGCTCCGCGCGGTAGAGCCACCCCGATCCCGCCGTGCGCGCCCGGTTGCGCTCCTGATCCACGAAGCAGGCCGTGTCGTGATCTTTTCGGCGAAAGACGTAGTTTCGAAAGCCGTAGTAGCGCGAGAGGATCGATGAAACATAGGTGCTCGCGTTCTTTGGGATCATGACGTACACGAGCTCTTTCTCGTGATGGACGCTGACCATCTCGCTTTTGAGGACGCCTCATTTTTTTTTATATTGACGCTACAGCTTGATCTGCTTCTCGAACAGGAAGCCGACGGAGCGCGCCTTCGGGAAGATGATGTTGTTGGAGTCGTAGTAGTCGACCTTGTAGAAGGTCTTGCGGAACTCCTCGATGGTGATGTGGCCGCCGTAATTCTTGAGCAGCCGCCAGCTCGGTGCCTCCACCAGCGGCAGGCTCTCGCTCCCAAAGACGTCGTGGTAGATCTTTTTCAGCATGACCTCGCTGTTGGAGTACAGCGGGTTCTGGCTGTTCATGCGGATGTAGGCCAGGCAGCAGTTGAACGAGCAGAAGAGGCCGTCCGTCAGATAAAAATCGTTCGCGCTCACCGCGTACTGCGAGTTGTGGTTGATGTCGATCTTGGCATTGTCCTGGAGACGCCGTAGCTGGGTCGGGCTGAGGTTCTCGCGGAGGACGTACCTGTCCTTGGTGATCTCGGAATGGTAGGTCTTGCTCACCCTGGGCGACACGTACTCGATCGGACACCCGATCGGGTGGTACGGGAATGAGTGTCGGCACCAGAAACAATGGAGCGAGGTCGTGTCTGGCAGCGTCTCGTGATCCAGGTAGGAGCGCATGCTGATGACGCAGTGGTGATCCCGTTTCGATTCGTCCAGGAACGAGAAATAGGTTGGCTTTTCTTTTTCCGTAATGTCCATGATCCGGGTCTTTTTCAGGTTCTGTCGGAACAGACCGGGGATGTTGTACTGGCTGTCGATGGCCTCCTTGTTGATGCGGAACACAAGGATATGCTTTTTCATTTGTTTCCAGAGACCAGCCTTTTAGTTCAAGATTTCATTTTTTTAGAAAAAAAAAAATGATTACGAGTGGCGATTTCTTGATGGTTGACAGCCATGGATGAATTCAGAGAAAGGTGCGACATCAGCCTGAACGGCTTTGTAAAAAAATCCAAGAACCGAGCCGTGATCTCTCGGTTTCTGTGGAAACAGGCCGGCAGGGATCCCGTCTATGCCGATTTCTTGTGCTTCGAGTTCTTGTCCGAGCTCATGTGCTCGATGGAGCTCAAAGAGGTTGTCCGAAACCTTACGGAGGGACGTGTGGGATGGCAGCATCCCGCGTTTGAGGGCATGAGACGGGCGATCCGACAGCACGACGAGTTCCTGATCAACCCGCCCGAGATCCAGGAGGGCGTCATCGAGTGCCGCTGTGGGAGCAGGAGGACGTTTTCTTTCAGCAAGCAGACCCGCCGGGCGGACGAGTCCGCGACCGTCTTTGTGAGGTGCAGTGCCTGCGGCAAGACGTTCCGGATGTAAAAAATGATTTCTGTCTGAATATTAAAAAACTCGTCATCCCATCAATGAGATACATCCGCTGTCTCTGTTCGATGCTCTGCGTCGCCCTCGCGGCGCCCCATCCGGCTTTTGTACCGCCTCTTTATAGGCACCGCCCGACCAGGAACGAGACCGCCGAGCGCTACCGGGTCTACGAGGACATGCGCCGGTTTTTCTCGTCCAACACGACGGGTCATGGCGCGGTGCCGCGAGTCCATCCGACCGCGGAGATCCGGGATGAGGTATATAAGAAAGAGCCATGAAAATTTTCAAAAAAAAAAAAATATATCGAGACAGAAAACAGAATGGAATCCAGGAATATTGTTTTCATCCTCGTTCTCATGATTGTGGCGTTTTGTGTCTACAAGGTATCCGGGAGCACGGTGATTGAGAACTGGTGGGTGCCGGTGCCTTTCACCAAGAAAGTCGACCGGGTCTGCGGTGGTCAGAGCAGTGCCAAGAACAATCAGCGATCCCTCGTCTACAACCAGAATCAGATCGTCAACACGTCTCTGCTGGATCCAAAGACTGCCGCGCTGCTGAACCAGTCGATCAGTGCCAAGCTCGGTGGGGATACCCAGGCCTCGCAGACCGGCTCCGCCCAGAACAACCCCATCGACTCGTACAATGTCTTTAGCGATAGCGTCAACGGCAATCCTCTGCCCAAGGATATCACGACGGAGGGCTACCAATCGTGTTCTTCCTGTGAGCCGAAACCCGGCTTCCCGGTCTACACCGTGCCCGGGACTTTCCAGGCCGACCTCTCGCCGCGCTTCAATCCCAACGGTCTCCAGTCCTACGTCAAGTATAACGCACCCCCGGAGGAGTATCAGGCCTCGTACCCCAACGATCCCCTGACCGTCCGCGAGCATTATGATAATGACCCGCTCAAGATGGCGCAGATGGTCGAGACGCCCACGCCGAAAAACACCGACGCGGCCAACGTCTCGGAGGTGGATCGCGCGGAGCAGCGCCGGGCGCTCATCGAGCAGGGCAACGAGGTCGCCAACAAGCTGCCCGTCAGCACCATGAGCCAGGGCGGGCCGCAGGACGACAAGGCGGTCTACCAGTGCGCGGATCGGTACATCTTTGCGCTCCAGAAGAGCCGGCTCTACGCCCTCGCGGATCCGATCCGCGGCGACATCCCCGTCATCCCCTGCCTGCCGAACCGCAACCCGGCGAGCAACACCTGGTTCCGGCCGTCGTCCAACCCGCGTGTCGACCTGAACGCCGGCGCACTCAACGTCATTGGCGGTATCGGTAACGTCACCTCGCAGCAGGTGGTGGAGCTGATGGCCAACGCCCAGGGCTCTGGCGGCATCATCAACGGCGTCGACGTCAACCCGCAGACCGATGCGAACACCGCGTTTGTCCTCCAGCAGCAGCTGATGAACAAGATCCGACAGCTCGAGCAGCAGATGGGCATGGCCAATACCGCGTCCCAGTCCACACAGAACCAGCGTCCGCCGACCAGTGTCTCGACTAACGTCAATAACCTCGTCTCGACATCGGCTTTCAGCTAAACCACACGGTCTAAGAAAACGACGAGAACCGGATCATGATTTTTTTTTTCTCTTGAAAAAAAAAAAAAGATGGAATCACAGCCGTCTTTACGGCCGGCCGCAGGAAAATACACGCTGATCCGGCAGGACGACGCGCTGGAAAAGAAAGGCCAGCGCCGGCGGCAGTCCATGATCCAGATCGAGGACAAGCAGAAAGAGCTGGATCAGATCCTCCGCCAGCACACCAAGCCCGAGATCGAGGAGGTGAAGCAGGCGCAGGAGCGATTGGAAAAGGCCAGGAAAGAGTTTGTCGCCAAGCAGCAGAAACTCATGCAGAAAGCCAAGACCGTCTCGGAGACGAACCAGGAGTTCAAGAAAAAGCACCGCGAGTACGAAACGCTCGCGAGCGCCCACCCCGAGGTCGAGGAGGAGTTTCGACGGGAGGCCGTGCGCTACATCTCCGAGACACAGCAGATCATCCAGCAGGACAAGACCCTCTCCAAAAAAGATCAGCAGAGAGCCATGGACGAGATCATCCAGTACCTCAAGAGCGTCAAGATGACGCCCTCGGAGGCCGCGTTCATCGACAAGATCACGCAGCAGTTTGGCAAGGGCGACGGGATCATCGTCATCAGTGCCGGCTGTGCCGACGGTGCCGCGGCCGCGTTCGAGGGACCGGATGGACTCTTTCTGCGGTGATGATCCGTCTCAGCGGCCGGCGATCGGAGCCGATGCTCTAGATGATGATATTTAATGAGACATCATCATCGAGGATAAATGGATCGACAACGAGTCGAAAAATATCTCAACCGCATGGACGCTTCCGACGGTGATACCAGAGTATTCACCACCATCCGTCCCGAAGATGATGAAAGATTATATCTCTGTGATGGATACGCGAATGTCAATGCCGATGTCCTGACCGCATTCTGGAGTCCTGTCGACATGGATCTCGAGATCGTGTTTACACAGGATGTCATCGGATTGGAACCGACAAACAGATACTGTCGTTTTGTCCAAAAGATTGATGCGGATACACGCACCATGCCGATCACAGGACCGATCGTCCTGTGTGCGAACGCTTTTACAGGCATCTGCATCAAGAGCGATCGCGAGAGTCTGAAAACCCTCGTGTGCTACGGTCTATCCTTGAACGATGAGGACGTCCGGGTCTTGAAACGACGCACGATCCTGACCACCACCCCAGAAGATGTGATTGTGGAATATCAAAAAGGCTTTGTCGGAGCCCGTCCAAAGGAGGACGACGGGACGTTTTTTCCTTGTCCCGAATCCGTATTATGATTGATCGATTTAGAGCCGTGGGGTTCTGAGGAAAAGATGTACCTGTCGTATTTCTGGCTCTGGACTTGTACGGCGGTGGTGGCGGCCTGGTCGGTGCGCGACGGCGGCCTGTATCTGGGCGAGCAGGAGGTAAGCCTGCGGGGGATCAACTGGTACGGCGCGGAGACGCACAACCGGGTCGTGGAGGGGCTCTGGAGCCACCCGATCTCGTTCTATCTGGACGCGGTGGCGAGCCAGGGCTTCAACGCGATGCGGATCCCGATCACGGAGGACACGGTGCTCCGCGACGGCACGGCCGTCGAGGACCACCTGGTTGCCGCAGAGCCACGAGCGGCAGGCAAGACGCCGCTCGAGATCATTGACGTGGTCATGAGCGACGCGCTGGAGCGGGGGATCGCCGTCCTCCTGGACGTCCACCGCCTCTCGTACGGCGCGAGCAGCCCGCTGTGGTACGTCCCGGGCTCGTCGGTATACACGCCGCAGAGCCTGATCCGAGCCATCGACACTATCTTTGAACGGTATCACAACTCGCCGAATTTGCTCGGTGTGGACGTCTTCAACGAGCCTCATTACAATGCCACCTACGGCTCGGAGGATCCGGCGACAGACTGGCGGCTGTTTCTCCGCGACTGCGCAACGGCCGTCCTGACGGCTCATCCCGGGCGCCTGCTCTTTGCCAGCGGGCTGGACTGGGGCAAGAACTTTTCCGCGTACGCGGCGCGGCCGCCCGAGCTTCTCGACAATGTCCTGTCGAGGATCATTGTCAGCCCACACATGTACGGACCACCGATCGTCTATGTCTCGCGGTACACGCGCGACTGGCTGTACGCGGAGTGGGACGCGCTCTTTGGCTTTCTCGCGGCCGATCACCGATTCCACCTGTGCGTCGGCGAGTGGGGCACGCGCTACGTGACGGTGGAAGAAAAGACGTGGATGGATTTTTTTGCCGGCTACCTCGTCGAGAGAGGAATCCGCAATAATTTTTACTGGGCGCTGAATCCCTACAGCAAGGACGTCGGTGGTCTGTTGAACGGATGGGAGGAGGCTGCGTTCGATCCCGACAAAATGGCTCTCGTGCGTTTCGTGGTGCCCGAACCAACGGTGCTCGCCTACCCGCGGCCCTGGATCCGGCACGACGTGTCCTCGCCGCCGAGGTAACGGTGGCAGAGCGTCATGATCTCGCCCCTCTGGCGCAGGCTGACAATGACCTGGTTGATGCGGCGCACGAGATCGTTTTTCTGGTAGTTCACGATGAACGATCGCTCGTCAAAAAATAACGGTTCTCGGCACGCAATATAGTTCTTGCCGCCGCCGTATGCCCGGACAAAGAACGGGAGTGTCAGGACGTCCAGACCAGAGGCAAACTGCTCTTTCTGCGTGGAAAATACGCGGGTCTCGTAGCCTTTTTCCCGCGCGTAGTGCTCGTACACGCTCCCCCGGAGCACCGCGACCGTGCGGATGCCGTCCGGATCGAGATAGGCTTTCTCGGTGTTGAAAAAGCCGCCGATGAGGATGACGATGATGTAGGTGGTAAAGATGAAACAGAACAGCGCGAAAAAAATGTTGAGCACCCTGACTCCAACGGATCTGCTCTCACGCGCCGGCAGGATCTCGGTCTTGTCGAGAAACTGGATGAACGAGTCGTGAAAGACGTCCAGCCCTGATTTCTGTGGCTCCAGCACGCAGTATAGGACGAGGAACACGACATACACAATGACCGTGCAGGCAAAGAGGATGAGATTCCTCGTGTTGAGGACGCGCGACGCGTACGTCCCCGTGGCGCGACGAAAGATGTTGATGGAACAGATCTCGATCGGTCGGCAGAAATTCACCTGGTCGATCCAGTCGCCCTGGATGCTGAACGATCCGCAGCCCGCGTCGTAGCGGCCCGTGCTCACGGCCTCCACGGCCTTGTCGGTGTCGGATTCGCCGTAGAAAATGTAGGATAGCCGCAGCTCGGCCGCGATCTTTTTCCACAAATCCACGTACAGCCCCTTGTACTCGTTGCCCTCCTTGTACGAGTGCGGCGCCCTGTCCAGGAGGACAACGACCCGGAGCGGTTGCTGCTGCGGAGCCATTTTTATGGTGACACGATTTTTTTACGGCGGTCGTCCAAAAAAAAATCCTGGTAGATGTGGTTTTCTGCGTCGTGCTCTTCCTGCTCATCGTCCTTATTGCCTGGATCTATCCCGAGACGAGAGCCTCCTCCGCTCCACGTAATTTTTTTTTTTGGGCAAAAAAAAATTGCCGAACCGTGATCAGCCGTAGAACTGCGCGTAGAGGGAGGTGCTGATGAGGCAGTACTCGCCCACCAGGGTCGGTGTCGTGATGCTCGCTCGTCCGAGCGTCAGGCTGCTGTCCGAGAACGTAAGATCCATGACGGAGCCGTCGTCAAACACGGCATTGTAGGTGAGATCGGTCACCTTGTTGGCGACGCCGGGCACGGTGACCGGTGGTGCCGTGGTGCCGATCGTGCTGTAGGCCGTCGAGTACGTGTCGGTCGGCACGCTGACGCCATTAAAAGTCAGGAGGTAGTAGAACGTCCCGTCGGGACAGGCCTCGGTGCAGACCGCCGTCCCACAGGTCTGGATGTAGAAGCACTGGTTCAGGAGGGGATAGGATTTGGTGGAGCACATGTCCTTTCTCTATTCAAAAGTTTATAATTTTTTTTTCTTTCAGATCTCGGCGCCTTCCGGCAGGAACCACACGCGGGCGTCCGGTGCGGCCACCGGCTCGATGGAATCGGTTCGGAGACTCAGCAGCCGGAAGACGCGACCGCGCTCCTCCGAGGTCAGGTACGAGACGACGGACGACTCCGACAGCCAGCAGCCGTCCCGCCAGAAAAACACGTACCGGACGGGGCGCGGGTCGCGGAGGCACGCGATCAGCAGGTTGGCCGTGTTTTCCTCGAGTCGGAGGAAGCGCTCGTAGGGTAGGACGGCGGAGTACGGTGCGTACACCGCGCCGTAATGGAAGCGGCTGGCCGGACGGAAGGCCGGCACGACGGCATCGTGGTCATCGAGGAGCCGCTCCATGGCCGGCGCGGCATCGACGTACAGGCGGATGGTGGATCGCCGCGGGAAGCGCGCCTGGACGATGCCGGCAACCTCGGTCTCACGACCGGCGGGCACGTTCACGAGTACGACCTTGGGTGACACCTGTTCCGGCGGCGACCAGAGATGATAGACGAACCAGCCAAAAAGGAATGCGAGACGCATGGATGGATTTAGGTGTCATCAAGATAAAAACATAACATTGCTAAAAAAAAATTTTTCGTTATTGTAGAGGGGATGATACGACGCAGAAAGCAAAATTTCTTTCAGATCCATACTGATCCATCCATGAAAGATGGCATCGTTAAGATAATTCGTGATTCAAAATTACCCAGGAACAGAAACCGGGTACGGGAGTATCCGAAGATCGAAAATGAAACGGTTCACCACATCTTGCATTCTTTAGGAGGCGGTACTAAAGTCTATTGTAAGTATCTTGTCAAGATCCTTACGGATCATAACCACAAGATATGGGAGCTGTCGTCCATGGATTCAATCCGCTCCGACGGTGTATTATATCCGGTAGATGCTTTTCCTCTCATGGTCAACGATAAGGATGTCATCATGGTTCATCATCTCCTTGTCGAAGCAGGGGGACTCCGTATATGTGACAAGGTTGTTGCGGCCATAACGAGGATTCCTGAAAAAGTCATGAAATTGCTGTTTATCCATGATTACATGTTTTTTTATCCCGACAATCCGAATATCCTACGATCTGATTATTATGACCCACCCAGCCACAGGCTCCAATTTTTCAAAACATTCTGTGATGCTTTCCGGAAAGTATTCTTTAACAGCAAGAACTGTTTTGAGAATTTTGCCCGTTACATAACGCTGGAGTCCGAAAAAACCATGATCCTGAACTGTGTCCCGGATATCGATCTATTCAGCCCGGCAAGGGCTTTTCCATCATCCGGGAAAACTGTTTATCATATCGGGATCATGGGAGATATAAATTGTGTCCCCAAAGGAGCAAATCTGGCAAAACAGATCATCTCGTTTTTCCATCAAGAACAACCAGATAGATTTCGATTCATCATTTTCGGGAATTTTGATTATCGGCCGCCAAACGTGCGGGTGCTTGGAAAATACCACAATGAAACAGTCCTGAAAGACATTGAGGAAAATCAGATCGACCTCTTTATTTTCCTGTCGGAATTCGAAGAAACTTATTCCCTGACCTTGTCTTTCGCTCTCCGCACCGGTTTGCCCATAGTGTACAACAGGATCGGTGCGTATACCGAGCGTCTAGAGAATTACGACAACTGTTTTCCTTTCGATGCGAGCGATTACAAAAAAGTGCTGTCTCTGTGTGAAGAAATTGTCGCACGAGGCGCAGCATCCCATCAGATCGATACACGATACAGGATCATCCAGAATGTCCCGGAGTTGTCTCCCTATGTCCATTCTCGTGTACACTGGGACGAATTCACGGTAAATCTCCATCACCGGAATGTCATCTTTCTGCATTGTACCAACCTCCAAGATCAAAAAGGAAGACATATTTTTATGGAGCAGTGGGATACGATCCGATCAAGTGGCTTATTTGAGAAGATCGACTATCTTTTTGTGATCCTGCTCGGAATCCATTTCCTCCTGCCGAAACATCATAAACTCCGGCTTATCTATTATTCTGAAAACCCTCTCGAATGGGAGTTCCCGTCTATCCAGAAGCTCCGCGATTTCTCCGCGCATGCCCCTTTCAATACCCGCATCCTCTACATGCATACAAAAGGAGTGACGGGCAAGCCGTTTTCACTCCAGTGGCGCCGATTTTTGGAGTATTTCCTCATTGAACGTCATGCCGATTGCCTGAAAGCCCTGGAGGATTACCGCGCCGTGGGCACCAATCATTACGTCTACAGAGACGGAATCAATGACCTGCGGAATCATTTCAGTGGGAATTTCTGGTGGGCAAATTCTGATTACGTAAAGACCCTGTCTGCGCCGGAAGACTCGGGTGATCGATATGCCCCGGAGCATTTCATCATCGGTTCCATGACGGATTTCCGATACATTTTTTCGTTTCATCGCAACACCCTGGATCCTTATTCGAAACCCTATATCGAGTCTGTTTACCGCACGGACATCATCCAGAGAGACGTGCTCGGTAGGATCAAGGGCGCTTTCACCAAGACCAGGCCTATTTATGGGGTCTATTTCATCGCGTGTATCGGTGATTATAAAGACATTGTCCGATCACAGATCGTTGCACTGCTAGAGAGCGGGTTGTACGACATTACGGACAAGATCTTTTGTTTCGTCACCATGGTGACGGAAAATTGGATCTTGGATGAACTCCGTGAATATCCCAAGATCCAGATCATCATTTCCCCCAATAACGAGTATGAACGATTCGCCATTAACGGTTTCAGGCCTCTGATCCCTGTCACGGAGTATTTTTTGTATTATTTTCATACCAAGTCCGTCACTCGTAAGGAACAGTGCTACGAGGATTGGAGGGTGCTGTGTGACCATTTTACGCTTAAACGATGGCGGGTATCGATAGAACTATTGCGTTATTACGATTGTGTCGGCATCCTTTTAAAGAATTTTCCCATGGTTCATTTCAGCGGAAACTACTGGTGGTCTAGATCGGAGAATCTCCAACACCTGAAACCCATCGAGGAACACTACCTGATGCCCGAGATGTTTGTGTGCTCCAACTACAAGGCGAATCCTGTTTCTCTCCATCAGAGCGGCGTCCTACACGGGATAACGGAGTATCCGGCATCCAGATATGAGACTGTGAGGGACGAAGACATCGTTATGAATTTTCATGTCGTTCCCGAATTCAATTTCGGCGATGAGGATCGGTTGAAGCCTTAAGGATGAAATCAAAACATCCCTCAGGGATTTGCTGCATGGAATACCCGAGGTTCGCGAGATTCTGAAAAATTTCTGTCTTCTGAAACTCTTGTGGTTGAAAGCATTCCAGCAAAATGGTTGGTCTGCAACGAAAAATGAGGTCATACATCCCTTCCAATACCTCGCTCTCCATGCCTTCGACATCGATCTTGATGACGCTCACGTCAGAAAATTTAAAATGATCCAGTGGTAGTATCTTGATTTTGACATGGGCTCGTTCTGTCATTTCCTCGATCTGTTTCTCGATGATGGACATTGCACCAAAGTTTGTGTCTGACTCGAGATCGATTGCTTCCAGGATCATTTCCCTCGAATCTTTACCGATACCGTACGGATACACCTTGACGATGTCTTTCAGATCGTTATCATGGACATTGATCAACAAGATATCGTTATAGATGGGCTCGAAGCTGTGTACGGATCTGGCGGGCGACAGGATCTCTGCCATCAACAGGCTGGTGGTTCCGATATTGGCGCCCACATCGATCATGTCGGTTTCCTGGATGTAGTTATCCGCGATGTACGGGAGCATCCACAGTTCCCAGTAAAGCCCTAGAGCGAGGCTTTTCCCGATGCAGGTATCCGTTTTGATGAACGAGATGTTTCTGGAACGGAGGAATGTGGTCTCGAGGAAAGATCTTTTGTTCTCGTCAAAGACTGTTTGATGTTCCATCTCTCTAATGCTTACCTCGATTTTTTTTTTTGTCCATCAGCGTTTACGATGGATGAGCCTGGAATAAAGATAATCTTTCCAGTCCGGGTTCGCCAGCCAGAAATTATGCCCCCCGAGCACGCCGGGCGAGAAGCTGTTCTCGCTCGAGAACGCCGCCGCGATATCTCTGGGCGCGACCTTTCCAATGTTATGGACAATCATGTTCAGCGAGAAATAGACGTCTTCGGGAGCGACTTTCATACCCCTGTCGCTCATGTACCGGGTCGTGGATTTATTAAACACCGTATCCCTGATGGATATGGTCTTGATAACGTCGAGCATACACCGTTTCGTGCGGAGACTGAAGCCGCCGTTTCCCACACCGGTTGTGTTATCGTCCTGGCTTTCCGGCCACGGCGCGCCGATGTAATCCCATTCCAGGAAATCATCCAGGTTGTCCTCGAAGATACAGGAGTCTTCCTGGTAGATGAGGATCTTTTCTCCGCACAGCAATTCCCAGAATTCTTTCGAAGCCAGAAGCTCGCTGTACGAGGACTGATCCAGGTTGTCGTGCTCCGTCTTGATGATCCGGATGTTGGCACCGATGTCGTCGACGAGGCTCACGCAGAACCAGTAGTTCTGCCGTCCGCAGACGATCGTGTGGCTCCACCCGGCACCGGCCTTCAGGATCATGTTGCGCACAAGGAACTCGAGGTGCGGGAGCTCCCGGTATTCGATCAAAACGGTCTCTTTCTCCAGGCTCTGACGGATGACGGGCAGCCGGAAAAACCGGAGGTACTGGAGGTGCAGCAGGCAGAATTCTCGGAAGGCTTCTTTCGGGGTTGATTTCGGCGCGGGTGGCGGTGGTAATGGGAGGATAAATCTTTTCCGTGATGGCAGTTTTGTATTTGGGGCGATAAGGACGAGCATCTCTGTCGTAATGAAATATATATTTTTTTTAGAAAACTGAATTATCCGGTACGTCTCTCCTCACCAGTAGACATGCTCTGTATCAACCCGTTCTGCTGTCCGCTGAAAGAGTGTCTCCTCGAGCACCACGATCAGCGCCTCATTTCCCCGACGCTCACCGTGTGCGAAGACTTTCCCCGGTGCCACAACCTCGACTGCGCGTTGTATCACCCCCGCAGGATCGCCATGACCGTCCACGCCGACAAGGACTGCCGCGCATGGGCCTGCCCCATGCTCCACCGTTCTCGGAAATGCTTCCGACCCGCCTGCGACTGTCCGGGCATCCACCGGCCGACCAGCCCGTCGCCGCTGAACACGCTCTGCGAATCCCTCCTTTTTTCGATCGCCGAGTTCCTGGTGCTCCCCGACGCGCTGGCCCTGTACGCCGCGTCCCATGCCATCCACCAGAACAGGCGAGCCGCCCTCATCCCCCGCGACATCCGGTTCTTCCGCCGCCGGAAGAGCATCTTCTGGGAGCCGGTGCGGAAAGTCGTCCACCAGCGCGTCCATGCCTCGTATCCGCGCAAGAAAAAGAGTGTCTGCGTCGTGGTCGAGTGCGGTGAGTACGTCCACCACCGCTTCGAGGTGTCGTCCATCCACGAGTGGACACAGCATTTCTCCCGTGACGTGCAGCGGCCGAGGTCGCAGACGATGCGGTTGCGGACGGTGTCTGGTACGAGGCCGTCGTCGTCGGCCTGACCAGGAGCGACGCACGGATCCATTTCGACGGCTGGAACAGCCGCTTCGACCTCTGGCTGCCACGACGATCCCCGGCGATCGCCGTCCGCAACACGTTCACGCCGGTCGGTTGGCGGGAAAGACTGACGGTGGGTCAGGAGGTGGCTTTCCGCAAAAACGATCTGTGGCACCACGGCACCGTCGTGGAGAGGGACGGCGAGCGGATCGTGGCCGGGAACGGCCGGTCGTTCCTGGAGACCACCGTCTCGGACACACTGATCTCGCTCCCCGGGTGCCACATCTTCAGCGCGAGAAACAGCTACGAGTACCGGTGGGCGCACCAGCTGGATCGCGTCCTGGCGCGCTGGCCTGCCGGGGATCGAGCCATCCACTACCTCAAGACGGGCGAGCGCGGCGGCTACGAGCTGTTCTTTGCGTAGACGACAGTCATCAGGAAGCAGTCGCAGACGTCGTCTTTCTTGGGCAGCGTGCCTAGCCAGTCCAGCGCCACGGGATCGTCGTGCAGCAGCTCGACGGTCTTGGCCACCGCCCATTTTTTCCGCTCCGTCTTTTTCGACATCTTTTTCTGTCCAAAGCCCTCGGTCTTGTGCCGCGGCGAGTATTCCATGATTTTTTTCTCCGGGAAACGGATCATGAAATAGGCCAGCACGTGCTGCGAGATCTTGACGGCGCGGACGTTCGTGATCCGACCCGTGCTCATCTGCTGCTCGACCAGGATCGTCTCGCACGTCGCCCACAGCCACGCGTGCTCCTCCAGGACGCGGTGGAGCGTCCGGTACGTGTCGCGATCGCCGAGATCCACCAGGTTCATCCCGCACAGGACCGCGCCGTCCGTCTCGGTGACACACCAGGCGAGGTTCCTCCAGCCAATGTCAAAGGCCGCGATCCTCATCCGCTCGATTCCATTCATGACCGGCTGTCTTTAGACTTTTTGTGCTGCTCGCGGAGCGTGTCGAGCAGGCGGTAGATGTCCTGGTCGTTTTTTTCCGAGAACTCGAGGTCTTCGTCGACGGGACGGCCGGCGGCGGCGTCCGGCGCCGGCGCGCTGGACTGCTGGAGCACGGTCAGGTTCGTCTGCTCGACCAGGTCTTTGGCGGCCTCTTCCGTCTTTTTGACGCCAAAAATAGGGATCTTGTTGTCGGTCTTGCCGAGGATGAAATCACCAAAGAGATTCTTGGAGAGCGTGGGCACGCCGGCCGTGGGTTTTTTCTGGACGACGACCGGTGCTGGCTCCGGGACGACCGGCTCGGCGTTCTCCGGCCCGGGCTTCTGGAAAATCAGGCTCTCGTCGCAGAGGGTGGACACGTGGTGGATGGTCGCGTGCATGCTGACCTCTCCAGAAATGTTGTCGGGGACGTGGATCGTAAGAAAGACGACACCGGGAGAGGAGAACTCGGCCGTGAGTTTTTTCTGGACAAAATGGTAGTTCTCGGGCGTCGACTGGAGGTCCAGATGGACGATCTGGGTCAGATCCGCGCCCGGAGACTGGAGGGAAAGGAACCACAGGGACACGCTCACGCGGATGGCCTCTTTCCCGGTCAGGACGATCCCGAGTCCCGTCAGCCGGACCCGAGAGGAGAGAACCTCGCCGTGCTCCAGGGCGACACCGAGGAGATCTTTTTCCTCGTAGGGATGGAGCGTGCCAGAACCAAGGATGTAGTCGGTCTTGGGAACGACGCGGCCGGCAACGCGGCGGCTCATGACCACCGAGCCGGTGTCGTCCCTCCCCACGACGGGTGACGGTTTCGTCTTGACGGTGGTGTCCACGCGGCGCACGACGTGCTGCTGTAGGCTCGGGACGACCGCGGAGCTCAGCACGGAGGCCTTGTGATTCCGGTAGGCATTGCCCGCGGGCACGCCATACGCCCCGATGCTCCTGTTTGGCGAGGCCACTTTTTTCGTCTTGGTCTTTTTGCGGGCGGTGCCGGGATCACCGAGGAGAACCTTGTAATTCGATTTGCCGTAATGATCCACGACTTTTTCGAGCTTCCAGGACTCGACGTCGATGCTCCGGGTGCTGTAGCTCCGGTCGTCGCTGGGATTGGAAGAGATCCCGATGGGACGGATCGAGGAGATCATCTTTTTTTTCCCTCCCGAAAAAAAAAAACCACCAGAAAAAAACCACATGCGCTATCTCTTTATGTTCTTTCTCCCGGTGCTCGCCACGGGCGTGTTCATCGGGACGGCCACGTCGTCGTACCAGATCGAGGGGATGCTCCCCGGGCGCACGATCTGGGACGTGTATACAGACCAGCACGGCCTGGAAAGCGTGGGCAATGCCACGATGCACTACCTCCGCTTCCGGGAAGACCTCGGGCTCATGGCTCGGATGAACGTCCGGGCGTACCGGATGTCCCTCTCGTGGACAAGGATCATGCCATCGCGCAACGGCGAGGTGGACACGGCCGGGCTGCGGTTCTACCATGACGTGCTCGACGAGTGCCGGAGGCTCGGCATCGCCGTGTACGCCACCCTCTACCACTGGGATCTCCCCGCGTACCTGGACGAGGGCGAGAACAGGGGATGGCTGGATCCGGGCATCGTCGGGTGGTTCCTCGGGTACGCCCAGCGCGTGTTTGAGGAGTTCGACTCCAAGGTCGCGGCCTGGTTCACCATCAACGAGCCGCTGACGACGTCGGCCCAGGGCTACGGGACGACCTGCGGCTTCGCGCCCGGCCGGTGCTCCCGAGAAAACATGCTCGTGTCCGCGCATTACCAGCTCCTGGCTCACGCGGCGGTGGCGCGGTACTACCTCGGACACTACCCGAACGGCCGGATCGGGATGGTGCTCAACTCGAACTGGTTCGAGCCGCTCGACGGCTCCGACGACGCGAGGAAATGGTCGGAAAAACGGCTGGCGGAGACGTACGGCTGGTTCATGGATCCCCTCTTTTTTGGTCAGTACCCCGAGATCTTGCGAGACGAGACCGCGGGTCTGGGTCTCGTCTTTTCCGAGGAGCAGAAAGCAGCGCTCATGGGCTCGTCCACACTGATCGCCGTGAACCACTACACGACGTACTACGTGGACGCGAACGGGGAGGGCTCGGTCGACCGCGCGTGGGATCGCTCGCAGGCCCCATGGCTCTTTGACGCGCCCATCGGCATGGAGCGGCTGCTCCGTCATATCGGGGAGCGGTACAGCAGCACCCTCCCAGTCTACGTCACCGAGTTCGGCGTGTGCGCCCTCCGCGACGGCCCGGTCGACCTCGGCCGCGTCCACTACCTCTCCGGATACATCGACCGTGCCCTCGCCGTCCACCGGGAGCGCGTGGTCAACCTCGTGGGTCTCTTTGTCTGGTCGTTTCTCGACAATTTCGAGTGGGCGTCGGGGTACTCACAGACCTACGGCCTCGTCGGCATCGACCGCGGCCACGGCCTCGCCCGCGATCCCAGGCTCAGCTATTCTTTCCTCCAGGATCTCATCCACAGGCTGTCTGACGGGTCGGTCTGAACCGGCCGGGCAAGCGTCAGCTCCGTCACCGCGGGCTCGTCGAGCAGGAGCAGACGCACCACCGATTCGTTGAACGAGCGTATGCGCAGATCGATCCCGTTTTTCTGGTACGCCAGGAACCGACGGATCTTGTCCCGATACTTGATGACATTGTACCAGTCCGGGGGCCGCTCCTGGAGCGAAACATTCTCCAGCCGGAAAAGATCGCCGCGCACGACGGCCGTCGCCTTGATGACCGTGTTCTCGATGGTGGCAATGACGCGGTCTCCCCTCAGCTCAAACACGGTCGACGGATGATTCACGACCCAGAATCCCTGGCAGACCGTCAGGAACAACGAGCCCAGTCTCATCTCTTTTCCGGCCAGGGATGCCTCGTCTTTAGATCCCGAGTTTTGGAGACGGAAAATTTTTCTTCCCTCTCCTAAAATGCCGATCCGCATCCAGACGTCGTTCGACGAGTACAGCCGTCTCTTTTCCGCCGCGACCAGCTACGAGATCAATGGCGAGACCGTTGTTTTCCCGCCGTGCAACGCCCGGAACGACAACACCAACGTCGAGTCGCGGCACCGCGTCCGGGCACAGGCCGGACCCGGCGAGAAGCCGCTGCCTACCGCTTTCGACTGGCGGAAAAACCGCAACCTCCACCCGGTCATCAACCAGTACAACTGCGGCTGCTGCTGGGCGGTCTCGACCGCGACCTGCACCTCGGACAAGTTTGTGGCCGCGGGTCTCGTCCCGTTCAATCCCATGGTCAGCTACACCTACCTCCTCGCGTGCTGGAAAAATTTCATCAACACCAGGTGCAACGGCTCCAACCCGGCGCTCGCCGTCCGCTAT
The DNA here is from genome assembly GCA_010029825.1 of bacterium. Lineage (GTDB taxonomy): Bacteria > Bdellovibrionota_B > Oligoflexia > Oligoflexales > RGVZ01 > RGVZ01. The sequence continues at coordinate 29,785 of RGVZ01000019.1, forward strand.
GCCTCCGACTATGGCCTGATTACGGAGTCGGTTCCCGGCGCCGACTACTCGTGGTGCCTCGACCTGGCCAAGAACTGCTCGAAAAAAGAGGCCGCCGAGCCGCGGTGCCTGTGTGCGACGGCCTCCGGTACCGACGGTCTCATCCGCCTCAACGAGTTCATCCCCTCCTGTGCCCGCTTCCAGAACCGACAGGACGTGAGGTTCTTTGTCTCGAAACCGTATTGGTACAAGGTCACGAAAGAGATCCTCCAGACGGAGCCCGCCCGGCTCCTGGCCGGCCGCACCTACATCAAGAAGCACCTCATGCGGTACGGTCCCGTGGTCGGCGGCTACGACGTGTACCGCAACCACCAGAACACCCGCGGCATCTTTGCATGCGACGGCCTCAACCCGGCCAACATCTATCTCGAGGACGTCAACTACCTCCAGCGCCGGCACGAACCGCTGGATCTCTCGACGAAAGTGGGGAGCCACGCCGTCGTCATTGTCGGCTGGGGCGAGGCCGCGGTCTCCGACGCGCTCCTCCGCCCAAACGGATCGGCCGCCACCAAGACCACCGTCCCGTACTGGATTGTCAGGAACTCGTGGGGCACCGCGTACGGCGAACAGGGCTATTTCAAGATGGCCATGTACCCGTTCAACCGGTATTCTCAGTTCGATCTCAGCGTCACCATCGTCAGCACGGTGTTTGACGACAAGACCAGGACCTACAAGACGGCCACCGTCCTGACGGGCGGCATCGTCATGTTCGACCCGGTCGAGTACGGCACGAAACGCACCATCGCAAACTACCGCACCCCCATCGACAAGGACATCGGCACGCTCGAGTTCTACCGCCCGGCCGGGCGCTTCACCACCGCGGGATCATGTTTTGTCGGTCTCCTGAGCATCGCGACGATCCTCGTCCTGATCCTGGTGCTCGTCCACTCCGTCAAAAGATCCCAAGACCGGCAATCTTTTCCCTCAGAGAAGGATTGAGGTTCTTTTCCATCCATTCGTGGATCTGCTGGAGCGGATGGCTGGTCTCCGGACGCAGGGTCTTGAGCTCGTGGGTGGGCGTCAGCTCCCACTCGATCCACCGGATCAGATCCTGGGCGATCGGATCTCCGGCATGGCCCTGCCGCAGACGGGCCGTCACGATCCCAAGACGCGCCCGCAGCGCCTCCACACGAGCCTCCTCGCGCCGGCGCTCCTGCTCTTGTTCCACCTGGAGCCGGTACAGCCGCCGGCTCTCCTCCAGAACCAGACGGATCTCCGGATCGTCCTCGTCGATGAGCACGTCCCGGTACGCGGCATCACAAGGCCGCTCCTCTGACATCTCGTGTATGACGAGATGTCCACGCACGATCCTGTTTTTCAGTTTTATAGCACCACCCGCTCCTGGATCTCTTTCCTCTGCTCCCTGAGGAAATGAGTAAAGACCTCAAAGTCTTTTTCCATGGTCAGACCCACCATGCCGCTCATGATGACGTTCCCGCTGTGAAACACGAGAAAAGTATTGTACCGCTTCCTGGACTTGTTGTCGGGGGCAAATGCGGCCAGGTCGTCGAGACAGCGCTCGTACCGCCGCCAGCCGTCCGCCGTCTTTTCGACACACGGCACCTCCATCTCCCACCACGGCATCGTCAGCGGGATCTTGATGTTGACGCCCGTGTATCCACAGGACGTCTCCAGCAGGCTGTGGTACGTCGTCTGCGCGTTGACGACGCGATCCAGCTTCTGACGGTCGATACAGAACCCCACCGAAAAATCAATGTTCGTCATGACCGTCTGGAAATACACCCTGGCCGTGCCGAACGGCAGCGCGACGTCTTCCCGGCACGTCGCCAGCACGAGATCCAGGAAATGACACACGACCCGGATCGCATCCTCCTCCCGGCGACAGCCCGTCATCTGGAACTTGCCGTTCTTGGAGACCTTGAAATTGATTTTCTTGTGGTTATCCAGCACCGTGACGACGTTGATCGCGTTCCGGAACGATTTCCGGCTGCCCTGTTTCCTCTTCGGATTCGGATAGAATCCCCGCTTCTCGTTCCCAAAATACAAGAGCACGATCCTCGTGTCGTTCTCGCCGTGTGGATCGACCGGCAGCCGGCGGAACACGTTCTGTATGTCAATGATCGCGTTCGAGACGCCAATGATCGTCTTGGTCGACACCTCGATATCCCGGAAATTCATGGCACAGGATTTGTTCTAAAGAACTCATCTCTTTAAGCCCGTCATTTTTTTTCGGCAAAGAGAAAAGAAAAGATACCGCCGGGCGGCAGCGGCGTCGGCACGATCTCTTTTTCGTATTCCTCGTCGTTGCCGAGGATGACCGTGGTGTTTTCTCGCCGGAGCTCCTCGTTCTCTATTTCGAGGCGTCGGATCTCTAGCCGGGCCTCGCGGAGGTCGTTTTCGTACTCTCTGGCCAGGGAGAGGAGCGAGTCCAGTGCGGCGCTCAGCGACATGTTTTCACCGCAGCGGCCGAGGCTTTAGACCGGACTCCTCGAGGATCTTGCGAGCCTTCTCGAGTCGTTCCTCGTTCGAGTTTTTGCTCCGGAGCATCTGTCGGATGTGCGGTCCCTCGTAATTGAAATAGTTGTGCCGATCGCCCTGGTAGGTCTTTAGATGGGGGGCATACTCTTCTTTCCGGAACATGTCCTGCATGATCTCTTGGTCGCACACCCACGAGCGGTTGGAGCGCAGGAAAGCGAGGGGATACCGGCCGTGGAGCTCTTTGAGGTAATCGCGGAGGAATTTCTTGGCCAGGGGATGGCGGGCATGAAAGAAAAACACGCCGTTATTGAAATCCCACGGCTCTTGCGTCTCGGCGCTGCCCGCGCAGGCAATCACGAGGAAGGCCGGGTCGAGCTCGGTCTTCCAGTCCTTGTCCAGATCCACAAAATAGCTGTCGGCGTCCATGTACAGGATCCAGCGGACGGCCGGGTGATCTTTCAGCAGACGGCGTATCAGGAAATAGCGGTTAAAGATGGAATGGTTGGGCCAGGTGCCGTACAGGATCCCCGTGGCGTACAGGTACGACCACCCGTGCCTCCTGGCGTACTCCTCCTGGATGGGACGAAGGAGCCCGACCATGTCGTGGTACTCGCTCCTGCCATCGCTGGTCTGGAGGATGACGTGATCCCGGTCGACGCGGCTGAAGCGCTCGGAGCCGTACGACAGGACGGCGAGCAGGAACGCAATGATGATCAGGCAGAGGAGGATGATCAGGAAGCGGGACATTTCTTTTTTTTTTCTTTTTTTTCTTGCATCAGAAAAAAAACATGGAGATCCTTGTGAACGGCAAAACACGGGCATACCACGTCGCGGGCAACACCAAGAGCAGCACCGCGCTGCTCGTTTTTCACGGCGGCGGGAGCAGCGCCAAGGAGATCCTGGATTTCTCCGGCCTCGGCGCAGCCGACGCCCTCGTCCTCTCGTTCCAGGGCCAGCAGGCCAACAACGGCTCCTCCTGGCTGAACGCGTTCCCCTGGCTCCTCGACACGGCCTCCAACAAGGCCTACTACGGCGGCCGGCCCGGCGTGCCGGAGGACGTCCAGTTCGTGGTCGACGTCCTCGCGCGCTACCGACCGCGCGTAGTGCTCGCGACCGGGAAATCCGACGGAGCCGGCTTTGTCGCGCTGCTGATCGACCGCTTCCGCTCGCTCGTGCCCATCCGAGCCGCGGCGGTCTGTTCGGCGGCGCTTTTCTACACCGCAACCGTCCCGCTGCCCGTGCTCCACGGCATCCCTTTCTTGGAGATCCACGGCTCGGACGATGCCGTCATGCCCTACAACGGCCAGCATTTCCTGAACACCAGTGCCGAGGACAAGGCCCGGCTGTGGAAGCTCGTGGATCCGTCCATGAAAAACACCTACACCGCGGATCCTTTCACATGGCTGAGCCGGCAGAATCGAGCCGATCCATCGGTCGTCATGAGGAACGGCAGCCCGGTCTACCACTGGAAAGCCACCAACACCGTCCAGATCAAGGTCATGGGCGGCAACCACGACTGGTTCGGGCACAAAAACTCTGGTCCCGGCTCCGGCTCCGCGGCGAGCCTCTCCATCGACGCGACCGCCGTCGTGCTCGAGTTTCTCGGTCTCTCGCCGTTGGCTCGTGAGCACTTTACCGCGGCACCCGCGGCAAAAACCGTCTCACCGCCCAGGACGTTCCTCATCCTGGGGATCGTAACGCTCGTCTTATCCCTCCTCTTTCTCATCTGGAGCATCGTCATCATCATCCGGTGCGGCAAAGAGCCAGACAAGAAGCCGCTCTTTGACGCCCTCCTCACCTTGCTCGTCCTCAGCATTGTCTTCTGCTGGGTGCCCGGTCTGGGTCAGCTCCTGACGCTCGGCCTGTTCATTACCGTCATCCTCGGCACCGTCCAGTGCTGATCAGAACCAATCCAGACGGAACCGCACCCGTGTCGGGAGCTCCACGTCGGCTCCCTCCAGGTCGTTCCCGCGCAAAAAAACCGTCGCCGGCCGGTTGCCCAGCGCCTCTGCGATCCGTCGCACGCCGCTCCGACCGATGCGGTTGTGCGACAGATCCAGCACGGCGAGGCCGCGAGGAACCGATGCGGCGACAAGGACGGCTCCCTCGTCGTACAGGAAATTCCCGGCCAGATCCAGCGAGACGATTTCGGGGAGCCGGCGGAGCGCCGCGGCGATCGCCCTTATGCCGGTCATATCCCGGTTCAGCATCCCAAACAACCGGCCGTGCTGATCGAGACGGAGCGCCCTCGATAGCCGGGTGCCGGCGCCGGCTTCCACGAGCCCGAACCGGTTGTAATTCAGACCGAGACGCGCAAGCGACCTGCACGCCGGGAGCGCCCGGGCGAGCGCCACGGCACCGTCGCTTCCCATCTTGTTCTGGGATAGATCGAGGGACGTCAGCCGCTCCAGCGATGAGATCGTTCGGGACAGGAGCAGCGTCCCGTGCGGCCCGAGGTTGCACCTCGACAGATCCAGCTCGGTCAGCACGAGCCCATACAACGAGCCCGCGATCGTCCGGGCGCCGGCAGCACCGAAATAGGTTCCCGACAGATCGAGTCGGACGAGTGCCGCGGAGAACGTCGTGGCGACGGCCGCCACGCCCCCGGCGCCGAGCACGCGACCACCGAGCGCCAGCGATCGGAGGCCGCCGCGGAGCCACGGGACGAGGATCGCGATGCCCTCGTCCGTAAAGCCGTTCCCCGAAAGATCCAGCTCCTTGATGCGGCCGAGACCACCGGCGACCGCCTCGACGCCCTCGTCCTCGATCTGGTTGTACGACAGATCCAGCCACCGCACGCTCGGCGGGAGCGCCGAGACGATGGCGGCGGCACCGGCGGCTTCCATCCCGTTGGAGGCCACCGCCAGCCTCGCAAGCCTTTTCAGAGCAGGCAGCGCCGCGGCCACGACCATCGCGCCCTCCGTCTCGATCTCGCAGGAAGAAAGATCCAGCGACGTCAGCACCGGCACGTGCCGAAGCGCGTCGGCAACGGCCGCGGCGCCCTCCGATCCTAGCGAATTGACGGAAAGATCCAGCGTACGCAGCACGGGGAGGTATCGGAACGCGTCGGCGACGGCCGCGGTTCCGGCTACCCCAAAACGATTCCCGGATAGGTTCAGCGTCTCTAGTTTTGTCAGGCTCTGAAAAGCGCCGGCAACGGCCGTAATCCCGTTGTCGTCGAGATCGTTCATACCCAGGCCGAGCGATCGGAGCGCCGGACAGCCGGCGAGTCCGGCCGCGAGGGAGGCACCGCCGTTCCGGATGCGGTTCTCTCCGAGGTCAAGGACTTCCAGCCGCGACAGACCCGACAGCTGCCCGGCAATGACCGTCACACCCCGATCGCCCAGTCTGTTGTCGCGGAGAACGAGCGAGCGGAGCCGCCGCGGCAGGCATCCCGCGAGCCCGACCGCTCGCTCGGCGCCGATCCGATTGCCCGAGAGATCGATGTGCTTGAGATTCGTGTATTCGGGCAGGATCCGTGTGATGAAACGAGGCCAGTCCAGCACCTGCCCCGGAGCGACCACGAGCCGCTCCGTGTCTTGTCGCCGGACGCCCCGGTGTCGCTCCGTCTCCCTGAACGAGGCCATGCCCCGCGAGACTGTCTGGCCGAGCGTCAGGTACTGATCGATCGCCGGGTGGATCGGGATGCCGGTGCTCGGCTGTTTCTGTGACCGCCGCATCGCTCGGAACACGAGCGCCTGGTCGTCGCCCAGGCGGAAACGGATCGAGCCGTCCTGGCGGATGACCACGAGGTCGGGCCGGTCGCGAGCCAGCCTCTCCAATCCCGGAGAGCGCTCGGCAGACATCTTTTGTCGGAGAGCGAGATATTTTTAGAAATACCGTTGCCGCTGTCGTTCGTGATTTTCACGACAAAAATATCACATGATTCTTTACACAGGCCGCCTCCGCTCGTGTACGGCGATCCTCCTTGTCTCATTCGGGACGGCGGGCTTCGTCTATGTGCTGGTGGAGAAAGACCGCTTCACACCGGAACAATTCCGTGAATACCTGCTCTTGTCGACGCTGCTCGGACCTCTGATGATCGGCTTCGGGCTGGTCTCCTGCTGCATCGTGTACGCGTCCTGGAAAAAACAGCCCGCGGCCATCGACCTTACGGATCCACTGGTCTAGTCTATTCCTGTGTGTAGAGCCGGTAGATAAAGAACTCGACGACCTCGTCGATGGGCGTCTCGCCGGGCTGGTCGTCGTCGCCGTAATAATTAGAAAAGGCGTTCGCGGCCACCGTGTGGCCGAAATTCAGTCCTCCCGCCTGGATACACTCCGGACCGCAGAGCCGGACGAACGCGGCAAACGACGGCTCGTCCGTCACGACCGGCTCTTTCGGGTAGTTCTGGTGCCGCTGGAGGTCGGCGGCCATGGCCGCCGAGCACGGGAGGACGACCGCGATGTGCCCGTTCTGCCGGTAGCCCTCGCGATCCGGATCGTCCACTTTCTTGACGGCCACGACCAGGCGCCCGGCATTCGCGGCCTCCTGCGCGCCCACGGCGTCCGTCCTCATCCACCAGTCCGGCATCGCGGCCATGAGGTCGCGCTGCTCCGCGGCGGCGTGGCACCAGTCACCGATCTGAATCGGTGCCAGGCTGATCCCGAAGACCTCCTGAACCGCCCAGGCCGCGAACGCGCTGCAGTGCGACGTGTACGGCGACTGTCGGAAAAAGCCGTCCTGCTCAAACGCGATACACGACGGCCTGCCGGAGGCCACGGCCTCGTAGCCGCGCCGCTGGACGCGCCGGTCGCGGATCGGCCAGCCGATCGGGCCGTCCTGGAAAACGTCCGGATCGTACGTCATGCAGTACGGCGAGAACAGCGTTGCCGGCGAGCACCGGCTCTGCCGTGCCTCTCTCCCTTCTCTCACAACCACGGGGTTGTAGGAGTCGTTCAGCGTGATGCCGCTGACCGAGAGCGTCAGCAGTCTCCTCGCGTGGCGCAGCGCCCGCGCGGTCAGGTCGCCCGCGCGGCACCGCAGGACGGCCGCGTACCGGTCGTCCCTGGTAAAAAGATAGCGCTTGTAGGTCATTTCTACTATCGTCTCGGAAATTATTTCCGGGCCCGCAGCATCTTCTCGATGTGTCCCGGCATGTCCCGCACGCGCTCCCGCGCGTAGCCGTCCCGCTCCGGGTGGAGGCACACGAGGTACATGCCCGAGACGCGGTGGCCGTATTTCCGCTCCAGGATGGTCCGATACAGGTTCAGCTGGAGCGAGTAGTGGTTGAGGCTGCAGTCGTCCAGATCCTCGAGTGGAGGAAAACCTTTCGAGAAACGGTTCGAGCGCTTCAGCTCGGCTGTCCGTTTCCAGTCGTAGATCACCAGCGAGCCGTCCGGCGCGAGAAAGACCATGTCGATGCTCCCGGCGATCCCCTCGTCCTCGTCAAAGACGTACCACTCGGTCCGGTACGGCACGAGGCTTTCCCGCTCCACCACCTCCTCCACAAACCGCAAAAAGAAGCCGTATTCTTTCGACTCTCCGTTTTCCACGGCGTCGTCGTTGAAATAATTCTCGATGCGGAGGTGGAGCGCCGTCCCCAGCCGCGAGGCCTCCCGGGCCTTGTTCGCCCAGCCCTCCTTGATCTGCTCTCTGGTCTGGCCGTGGTACGGCGAGTCCGGTCCGATGCGCATCTTTTTCAGGACGGCGTCCGCGTCAAACACGGGAAAGAACTGCTTGATGACGGTGGTTGCCGAGACGTAGCCCGGCTCACCGTCCACGAAATACTGGTGGTTCTCTTCCTCGAAGCGGATCCTTGCGTCCCGCGGGTGGCTGTTCTTGGTGGCGAGCATGCTGGAGCAGTGTCATGTCCTTTTTCTTGCGCGAAAAACGCGGCTTCAATTTTTTTCATGTCCTAATGAAAAAAATTCAGGTACGCGAATTTTCTTTTTTTTTTGAAGAATGATCAGCATCCTCAGTACAGACAGACGGATCATGAGTCTCGAACGTCTAGAGAAAAAACATGCCTGATTTCTTTCTGAATAATCAAAATGATCTGCGTCATCACCAACAACCCGCGCTCGCAGCAGGCCATGTGTACCCGCCGGCTCGTCGAGCACCTGAGAACCACCGGCCGCCGCTTCGTCCTGCTCGGCGGTGACGAGAGCCTCCAGAGCGTCCTCCGCGAGCCCGTCTCGGCCATCATCATCAGCGGCAGCCCGCTCTGCCTCAGCAAAAAGAACGACCTCCACGAGATCCGGAACACCATCTCGATGCTCTTGTGGTTCCCGGGCGTGCCGGTGTTGGGGATCTGCTTTGGCTTCCAGGTCTTGTCGCTTTTCTACGGCGGCGAGGTCCGCTCGATGTCCGGGCAGCGCCGCGGCCGGATCGCCGTCGACCTCGACACGCGCTCGGTGCTCTTCCGTGGCCTCCCCTCGCCGTGCGAGGTCTTTGTCCTCCACAGCGACCACGTCGTCCGGACGCCGCCGCAGAGCCGCGTCAATGCCTGGTCTGACCGGCTCATCTACGGGATCGAGGACGCGGGGCACGGCTACTACGGCGTCCAGTTCCATCCCGAGGCGCTGGCCTCCACCCGTGTCGTCATTGATAATTTTCTCACAATCGCCGAAACACGCTAAAGAGATAATTTTTTTTCCCAAAGAAAAAAATGAGGCTCTCGCACGCTGCTATTTGTCTATTATTGCTGCCGACAATGATACACGGGTATCCTTTCATCAACCTGCTCCGCCGGTATCCGTTCCTGCGCTGCCCCGCGCCACAGCGCCACACGGTGCTCATCGCGCGAAACACGACGATCCTCCTGCGCTACCCGATCTGAGTCAGGCCGTGGCACAGGGTACAGGTGTAGCAGTGCTTGTCGCATTTCGGATGGGTGTTGTCCGCGTGGTAGCGGCTGGCACCGACCGGCCGATCCCGGCACTCGCACCAGTCCCGGCCGTGCGCGCGGTCGTAGATCCGGCGGATGCGGGTCTGGCAGGGATGCTCGTCGAGACGGCCGCGGCCGCGGCAGCCGAAACACGGCATCGTCGTATCGCGCTCGGTCGTCCCGTCCGCGCGGACGGTCTCGACCCGGAGGCTCGTCTGACCGGAGCCGTCGCACCGGAGACACTCCGACGTCGTCTTTTCCGGTGTGCGGCGCATCTCCTCGTGGAGACGAAGGATCTCGTCGGTCTCGCGGCGCGTCAGGTGCTGGAACCGGCAGAGGCTGCCGTGCCGGCATTTCCGGATCGGCCGGCCGTCGCCAGGATTGGCCTGATAGAACCAGAAGCACTGCCCGCGGATCATCATGTCCCTGTTCACAAAAGAGAGATAATTGAGTCTCTCTCTCTGGCTGCGGATGGGCTCGGGTTCATCAGTTTTGTGGACGGAGGAGCGGCTCGACGATCGCAAAGACCGGCGGTCGAAGACGGAACAGCGGATCACACAGATACGGGAGCTGCAGGTGGCGGCGACGACACTGCTCGCCGAAGCGGGAAAGCTGCGCGAAGTCCGGCGATCCGTTCACGAGCCGCAGCCAGCCGAGCCATGGGTGCCTGCGCGGCGAGCCGAGCGGCCACGGTCCGCAGACGCTCCCGGGGCATGCGGATGGCGCCGGAGGCATCACGCAGGCACGGACGCGATCGCACGGCATCGAGCCGGTCGCTCGCCCTTCGCAGCACCTGCCGGACCCGGAGTTCCAGCGATCCCGCGACCCCCTGCAACTGCTGACGAAGCTCCTCGCGATCCGGCAGGACCGCCATCATGGCCTGCGTGGGTGTGCTCGCCCGGTGATCCGCGACCAGATCAATGACCGTGGTGTCCGATTCATGGCCCACCGCAGCCACCACCGGAAGCGGACTCCGGAAGACCGCATCGGCCACCAGCCGATCGTTGAAGGCCTGGAGATCCTCCCGGCTTCCGCCGCCCCGCGTCACCACGATCACGTCCACGCCCAGGGACTCCGCCCGCACCCCAACTTCCTGGACTGCGCGCGCCACGGCCTCGGCGGAGCCCGCGCCCTGCACGGGGACGCCGATCACGGTGATGGGTACGGACGGAAAGCGGATCGCCGAGGTCTTCAGGCAGTCATGCATGGCCGCACTGTCCAGGCTGGTGATGATCGCGATGCCCCGTGGCAGCACGGGCAGCGAACGCTTGCGCGACTCGTCGAAGTAGCCGGCGGTCCGCAGTTCCGCGCACAGTGCGCGGAAGCGGGCATCGAGATCCCCCTCGCCCACCCGCTCGAGCCGGTGCACCACGAAGGTCACCTTGCCGTTGCCGGCATAGAAGTCGAACTGGCCCTCGATGACCACCCGCTCGCCGTGATCGGGTGCCGGCACGCCTCGTCCCAGCACGCTGGCCCAGATCGCGCACGCGATGACCGCGTGCTCGTCCTTCAGGTCGAAGTAGCAGTGCTTGCCCTTGCGAGGTGCGCTGACCTCGCCCTGCACACGGAGCCGACCGAGCGAGCCCAGCCGGTCCTGCACCGCGCGCGCCGCCTCCGCCACGGAGATCGGGGATCGGGGCGGGGCCG
>RGVZ01000181.1 GCA_010029825.1 bacterium
TGCCGGATGGCCGTTCCGATGCTGGTCGTGCCGGGATCGGCAACGAGCGTCGCGGTGATACCATCTTTGTTCAACCGCTGACACAACATGCGCGCTTGCGTTGTTTTGCCGGCGCCATCAATCCCCTCAAAACAAACAAACACAAAAGTCCTTTCGATTAGCGGCCCGTGATCTGAAAGCTCGGCGCGTCGCCCTGTACGGGTTTTGTTATCTTTGATTGCGTGCCGGTAATGCTGACTTCGCCGGGGACGGGAATGATAACTTCCGGGGCGGGTTCAAATAACAGCAGCTCGCTGCCGTCGGCGAGCCTAAGTGCCAGCCCGTTTGGAGTGTGACCTACGCCCACAACGCCCTTAGACGCTAACCACGTGGCCGCGTATTCGCAAAACGTGCGCAGGTGCGCAGCTTCCAGCGTCGGGTTGTTCGCGGTGTAGTCTTCAAGAATCTTTGTCAACACTTCGCTTGCGGGCATAGCGCACATCCTTTTTCTTTTTACTTGGAACGGGTTTAGCTTTTTCTGCTTTTTCAGCTTCCGCGGCGGACGCTCGTATCCCGGTTGTATATTGGGATACGAATTTGTCAAACTTAGCTTTTTGCCGACAATCCTTAATCGTTTGACTGATATCGCTGAGCAGGTTGCGGGCGGCGTGCACATACAAACGCAAAATGTAATAGCGACTGGCAGCATGAATCGCCAGTAAGTCGCCGTCTAATTGCGTCAGCATTTTTTTCGCTTTTGGTACACTCGGCATGCCGGATGTCTTCAGCATGGTTAAGATATCTTTGGCGGTGCAGAGAATGTCCGCCACGACGACAATCTGCGCACCGACAGGGCTTTGGCTCAGCCGCCCGCGAAACTCCATGTCGCGTTTCGTTTCTACAAGCCGAAAATCTCGGCTAATGTCGGCTACCATGGCCGCAATCTGCACCGTGGTAGTTTCCGCAATATGCTCAAACGCGCAAGCACTGACGTTGAGTACATCGTGAAGCAAGGCTGCCTGAATAATTGAGGCGATGCTTTCTTTTGTGTCATCTGGTAGATAGTCGGCGCGAATGTCCTGATACAGCTTTTGCGCAATTGTCTCCGACTGATACGCCACGTTTTTACAGTGGTCAATCAGTTTCGTGCCGGTGGGCGTCTGGAGGTCGCGGTAATGCTGCGTTGCAAACTCTAGCGTCTGTTGAATAGAGGATCCGTCCTGTTTTTTCATGGCATCTCCATATGCCGCTATACAAGCTTTAGTAATGTCTGCCACCCCATTTCAAACGCTTTGCGGCGGGCGGCCAGATTGTAATTTACGCGTTTGTTGAGGTTATCAATGTGCCCGGGTTCAGCGATGAGGGTCTGCAAAACGATGATGAGTTTTTCGTAGTCAGGGGCTGCGTGTGGTACGCCATTTTCGTCGTAGTCCACGCGCGTTTTTACAAGCACGCCGTTTGCGTCTTGATACACGAAATCCGTCTGCGGCGACAGATTAAAAGAAAGAACCGGCGTGCCGCAGCTGATAGACATTAGGCTGCAAAAGCCATAATTATCGCACTCGGCCGGAAATAGTGTTAAATCATGCGCGGTGTACATTGCCGGGCGCTTAATCAGCGGCACATTGCGCACCAGTTTTACGCGGTTATCTGTTTTTCGGCCGAGCGTCTGGAAAAACTTTGCCACAGATGGCGCAAAACGGCTAGACGTAATCGCAACCGTGAGTTGCGCATCTGGCATGCGTTCCAGCAGATATCCAAGCAGGCCAAGAAACTGACTGTGTGCGCAGCGGGCATTCCGGTCAAACCACGGCAAAAATATCTTAATTTGACGTCCGTTTACTGACTTTGTTTTCTTCGTGGCTGGCAGCCCGACGTCAAACGGAATTAGCGTAACGTTTTTGAGCTTGTAAACTTTTGAAAACAGTTCGCGCGCCTCGGCGTTTAGTGCCACAACGTGATCAAAACGCTGCATGACTTTTCTGAACGGCCGCATTAGTTCTTGCCACATAGGAACAAGAATCGTGCGAACGTTCAGCCGGCGTGTGTAGTTCAGCGTATCTATCTTGGGCGGGTGCGTCCAGAGAATTGTGTCGCACGTCTTTGCCCAGTCCGTGAACGAACGCTTTTTCTTGTGCACTACCGTTCGATCATAGTGCGTGTTCAACTTCGCCGGCTGCGTGTTTGAGTAGATCGTCGCCGTGACACCTTGAGTGCGCAAAAAGTCGGCAAGACGAACAGCAAAGTACGCTTCGTCACAGTGGGCGTAATGTGTGTATATGCCGATCCGCATAACTCATTGCGCCGGGGCGCCTTGGCCGTACTGTTGCGCCATTACCATGGCGCCGCCCTGCGACCGGGCCTGCTGGCGAATGTCGTCGATAATGCTCGTGACCAGCGCGTGCATCGTCGAGTCGGATCGCTTGAGCTTGATAAGTTCTGAGTCTTTAACGGACTCAGGCATTGACAACAACTGGTTCGCAATCAGCTGCGCCTGTTGTTGCAAATCTTCTGGCGTACGTGGCACGTTGGGCGAGTTCTGCCGCTGCGCCAAGAACTGATCCACGGGACTAGGCATTTGACCGGGCATACCGCCGGCAGGCGCAGCGGGCTGGCCTCCGCCTTGTGCCGGAGCGCCTGTGGCGCCGGCGCCCGTGTCGCCAACGCCGGACATCATGTCGGGCGCTTGGCTCATGTCCTTCATTTGCTGCGCCTGCTGCATCTCCGCCTGCATGCGCTCTTGCTCTTCAGCGTAGATCTTTTCCTCTTCGAGCATCTGCTTGATTTCGTCTTTGTAATCCAGCCCAACGCTCGCGAGGCCCGTACTCTTGCTGATCTGCTGACCCTGCATGAGCTGCAGCTTCGCCATCTGCCGGTTGAGGTCGTCGGCGTGTGTGACGCGCACAAGCTTGGCGCTCACCGGCTCCCACGACATAACGCGAGAAAGCGAGGACACCAGCTCGTTTAAAAACAGATTCATGTTATGTGGCAGGTGGCTCCAGTTGGCTTCGAAGAGCCTGAGCGCGGCCGGAGCCGCCTGCAGCGTTAGTGTGCCATTAAACAGCTCGACGGGCATGCCGATGCACTTGAGCAGGGTATCAAGGCCCTGTTCGAGAAGGTCGCGCGGGGCGAGCTGTGTCGCGTCGCCGCCGAGTGCTTGATAGTTCACGGGGAACGGCAGCACGTTCCAGCGCGCCGGATCTGTCCTGCGCGCGCGAATCATCGCGTTTACGCGGGCACTAAAACTGGACAGGTTAATTGTGTGTACGGGATCGGACGATTGCCCGTCGCCGCCGCGGGGCGCGGGGGTAATCACACGGAACGGGATAACATAATCCAGCGCCACGGCTTCGTTGTAACGCTGCAGAATCTGGTAGTACCACGCTTGACGGAAGTTTGCCAAGATGCGCGAAATACCCCAGCCGCGGTTTCGCATGCCGGCCAGCGCGTCTTCCTTGAGGTGGAAAATCACGCCCTTGTCAAACATCAGGTTCTTGCCATCTTTGATCGCTTGTATCACTTCCCAGCTGGCGCGCTCAAGATGATGTAGATGACCCTGCTTAATCAGCGTGCGATAGTCTTCAGGAATCTTCCACACGTATGAGCACTCGCCCGTATACGGATCCCAAAGGATGTCGATCTCGTGCGGGCTCCACCTTTTGACGGCCATATGGCCTGTATCGCCGCTTCGTCGGTCGATGTGCTTCCACGGGCCGACGTATTTACAGCCCGGGCAGGTAGCGTGGAATTGAAAGTTTTGCCATGAAAACGCGCACGCAGCCGAGTTCACGACCCGATCGAGCGGCATTTCAATTCCGCATTTCGGGCAGAACAAGTAGCGCCGAAAAGGAACAATCAAGCTGGTAAACGAGTTGCCGTAGGTCATGTAATCCATGCCTACAGTCTTCAGCACGTTCTTAATGCTAAGCGTTTCGGATAAGAAGGTCTCGTATTTTTCTTTCTCTTCACGGCCGGTTTTATTTTCGCCGATATCTTGAATTTCAACGTCAGTAATAAAGTACGACACGACGCGGTCAATAGCCTGCCGATATGGGCCATTAGCGTTCATAATGTATTCAGACCAGCGCAACGCCGTCTGAATGCTCTCCGGCATCGACAGGCTGGCGACGTCACAGAACGGGTCAGGAAACCGCTCGTCCGCCTGTACGCCGCGGCCGAGCGAGTTGTATCCCATTGAAGCAGCAGGTAGGAGCGTCACAATCGCCTCGTATTACTTGGTGACGTTCTGCGCTGTTTCCGCGGCACGCTTGCGGAAATCACTATCCAGCTCTTTCACCTGCGCCTGCTTTTCGGCGGCCTTGGGCGCTTCGTCGCTCTCGGGGGGCGTAATGCCGGCTTTAATGACGCCACACTTTTCCATGTTTATGCCTCGTCGTAATTCGCCCGAAGGGCCCGCTCAACGAGTAAAATGCAATACTCGCGGTTATCATAAACATACTGAAATCCGGTCGTATGAACAAGGTATAACCGGCGGTCGTCGCTGATCTGGACGGCCCACGGACGCTGATACGGGTCATTTGACGGCGGAAACCAGCGTGCCGCATTTTGTTCAAAACGCAAATCGTAAACAAGAACGATAAACCCGTTCTCTTCAATAGTGTCGGGAGAGACCTGCGCCACCGAAACAATAACGTCGTGGAAAAATGCCGGGACCGTGCCGATTCCCTCTTTTTCAAAGTACACAAGCTTTTGCGGCGGGCCGGATTTGTGCGCCGGCGATACGTTTGCGGGGGTAGAACTCGTGCTCTGTTTCTTCAGACCGAAAGCCGCCATGGGGCTGTAATTCCTGTCAATTTTTTCAATCGGCGGAAGCATGGGTTGCTGCGTTTCATCGGCTAACTCTTGCCGCAGCGCCTCGGCGTCGGCGAGCATGGCGTCTTCTTCCTCAACCGCCGGGGGTGGGGGCGCCACCACTTTTCGGGGGCGTGTGCTAGGTACCCGCTGTACGCCTGCTTTTTCCATTTTTGCTAACTCTTCAAAAACCATAGCTGCTCGCTCCCGTACGGCATTGATATCATTACCCGGAATTGCTGCGCGCGCCGCCGACATTGCCCGCTCGACGGCTGGCGCCGTCATGTTGTCCAACGTCAGTCCGCCGACATTTGAACCGTTAGGGTCCACCACATTGATTTTGATTTTGGCGCGGTCGTGCGGATCGAAGTTAATGGGTATGCCGCCCGGAGTTGCTGCGGCCACAATAACGCCCTTGAGCGCTTTGCTGCCGCGCATAACATCAAGCATCGAGCGCCCGTTTTCCATGCGCTCCTGTGCCGGATCTCGGTAGCCTGACATAAAAGCTCCAATAGCTAAAAAAAGGGGGCAACGGAAGGCCGAAGCCTAAACGTTGCCCCCGAACGATTCTGGGGTCAAATCAGAGCACACCGCGTACAGCTGTGTTTTCGGTACGTGAAAATACAGCCGGCCAAGGGGTACCCCGCCGCCACACGCTACTTTGACATGCTCCTCAGTCGGCAATACTTCTGCGAGTATTTTGCCAGAAATGAGCTGTGCTACCACCAAACCAGTGTCAGCGTTCTCGGGGGAAAACGGCAACGTACGAGGAGTCTCGTCGATACCGAGTAACCACGTTAACGGCTGCGCGGCGGGTTCGATGAAATAGCGCATGTCAGACTAACGTCGGGTCGGCGCTTTCTGCAGGGGTGTGAAACTTATACGTCGTCTTCTTTGGAACAAAGTCGACGGGGGCCAACAGTTCTCCGACATATGGAAATGGCGTCTCTTGCCATTCCGATGCCCGATTTACCTGAATAGCGCTGAGTCGACTCAGTACTAAAGGTTTATCCGGGTTTGTCACAGCTGTAAATAGCTCTTCGTCGGTCGCCTCGCGGCTGGCCCGTTTTGAAGCCTGCATCCGCAGCATAGTAGCCGTAGTCGATGGCATCTGCTCGATAGCCACCTTAACATCAATCGTCGCCATCAGCGGGGCGTCGGGCTCCAGCAGCGCATCACACATTTCCTCGTACGTCGGCTTGATTTCGCCAAGTTCGGAGTACATCGCGCTGATGATATCGTCGACAATCCACTGCGGCATCCCCTCTGCGCTTTCGAGTCCGTGCCGCGCCAGAATCTTACTGGCCGGATTCGTAAGCGAGACCGTCAGATCTTTGACGGCCCCAAAGGGGTTTCTTTCAAAATCGCCCAACACAGGCGAAAAATCTTCCAGAGCAGCGTCGTGCCTAATTGCCTTGGAAACTTCCTTGGCGTCCTCGGGCGTCAGAGCGGCAACATTGACGTACATCTTGTTACCGATCTGCCGAATCATATTATCTCGCAGCTTGCGCCGATACGTCTCAACCAGTTCCGACGGGGCATTCTGAATAGCCAAAGCGGTCAACTTATCCTCGTCGACCCGCACATGGTTATTTACAGGAATGTACACCGTCGGCCAGCGGCAGGGCAGAAAACTGACCTGCTCGCCGCGCTTATCGGCAAACCCGTAGTCGCAAATTTTGTACAGAAGATCGCAGCCTCGTTTGGCGTTCAGGCAATGCTTCTGTTTGCGGCTACATAACTGCGTACCGAAACCCTTGTAAGAAATGGGCGCTCGGAAGTCCCATTTACCAAGCGTTTCGAGCACTACTTTGCCGGAGCGGTCTGCAATCGGTACGACGACCGACAGATTAAGCCCGGCATTTTTCGTTACTTCAAGCACAACGGCTGACGGACGGACCCAGTCACCAAATCGACGATAGGGCGTACTGAAGTTTCGTTTTTCACCGGCGAGCCAGTGAACGGCCACGAACTCCTCGCAACGCGCAGCTACCCGATCGAACGATTCGATGATCTTTGCCTGTGTCTTCGCGATATTCACAATTTACTCCTTTATTCAAGTTACCTTCCTTGACTTTGTTTCGGTCAAAGTGTTTCGACGAGTATTGCGACCACTCCCGCGGCGTCACGACAATTTCTTCGTATTCTCCGTACGAATTCTTGTCGTAAAACTGCACGAGCGTCCTTGTTACATCGAGAACTTCCTGTCTGCGAACAGGGCGTCCTTTGAACCGAATGACATCACGCAAACATGATCCCCCCTTTGCAGCAATATTACTGCGACTATGAACTCCGACCGCGCCAACGCTAAAGCGCGGTACAATAAATATGCCAGCTTATGCTGAAAAATTTAGTTCAGCTGTCTGGGTCTGGCAGAATGTTATCGAAGACGTTGAGAGCGTTGTCGTCTTCGTCAGAAAAAAAGTCGCCTGTATTTACAGACGATTTTTGCGCGCCGGGCGTTTTAATTTCTGGCGGCGCTTCCAAATGAATCGGGTCAAACCCGAGATAACCAGTGTCGTCTGGCTCAAGACTTTCTTTCGGAATGTCGAAGAGCGGGAGATTACCCCACGGAGTCAGCAAATGACGGAACGGCGGTTTAGATATGTTTAACCGGATGCCCGCAAAACTGAACACCGTAACGTCATGATCGACAAGAGCTTTGATTCGCGCAACCAGCTCGTCTCGTGTGTCAAATGACTCGACGCCGAGTTCTCCGTCCGCGCGCAACACCACAGCATGGTAGCCGCCGACTACGTCGTCCACGGTTTTTTCTTGATTGGTTTCCTTGCGCTCTTCTGTCATTATTCATCTCGCATGTCTAGCGGATCTTTTCCGGTGAAGCCGCCCAAAATACCGGCCGCGTGAATACTGTGAGGGATCAAATTTGGCTGCGCGGTACTAACCTTCCGAACGATTGCAGGCGCGTTCCATTGCGGCTCTAAATAAACCACAAACGAATTCGACATCACACCGATAACCGTGACGTCAAGAAACTGGCCAATTTTTGACGTAGGGTCAGGTACGCTAACAACGTGCAAAAACGAGTTTGCGAACAGCTTAGCTTTCGGGGCTGAATACGCGATACCGCCAAGAAATTCAAAACACTCATCTTTCCGGCGCTGGTCGATACAGTAGACCCGCTTGTCCCAGTTAATCGTGCGTTGTCGACCGGGCGCCGGCATCGCGCCAAAACCAGAAAAAAAGTACTCACCTTCGCGCGCGAGGTCGACGTAAAAGGGCCGCAAAT
>RGVZ01000182.1 GCA_010029825.1 bacterium
ACCTTATGGTACATATAAATTTGGAGGTGTTTAAATGGCTTCAACAAACCCCAAAAAATTACGCGCAGAGCTCAAAGACTTTTTAGATTTAGCGGTTTCAGAACCGGTAAGAATCCAGCGTCGAAACGGTGAAAACTTCATATTGATGAACGAAGACGCCTATGCTGGGCTTCAAAATGAAATCTTGTCGCTTCAGCGACGACTTCTTGGCATGTCGGAAGCTGCTGAGGGAAAAGGTAAGGAGCATACAATTGGAGACCGCTCCCGTTTGAACCGGTTTAAGAAGAAAAATCCAGCGTGACACTACCTAAAATCATCTTCACGCCGGCCTATGAGGATAGCCTGCGTACTATTGAAGATTTCATTTATAAATCCACTCAGGATTTTGCCCTCTGCTCCAGTCCTTCGCTGAAGAGCATGACCAGGCGCTCGCGTTTATCGCTGAGAACCCGAGCACGCCCGCCGTTCACCCTACAACTGGCGATCAATCGTGGCCATTTGCTGACGGCCGATACCGGTTATTCTTCAAGTTTCTGCAGAATGGCAAAGCCAAATTTATTTACATGATTCATTTGATCGATAACAGGCAGGCAAACCTCGCCATTTATCCAGGCAATAAGCTGCCGACGTTTGAAGAACCATAAATTTGTCGCTTGCGATGTCCCCACGCCACCGGATACTCCCTGGTGACTGTCCCTGGTTCGAATAGTACAGAGGTGGGGCCGCCATTTTCGCGGTAACACACAGAAATCACGAATCTTTTCGGCTCAAAAAGGATTCTCATACGTGATTTCAATTTTAAAATTTTAGAGTGACTGTCCCAACCAATTAATTTCTCTAAAAATTTTATTTATTTGACGCAGCCCCTCATGTTTTCGCCAAAGTTGACCGTACACCTTCCTAGTCTTTTTCCTGACGGAGGTTTCGGCATGAAACTGGGAACGGCATCAATCCTCTTCCTTTATCTTCTAGCTGGGTGCTCAAACAAGGTCGTCAAGAAGTCCGGGGCTCCAGGTGCAATTGCCGGGGCCGACGCCCACAACGACGGCTCTGTCGAAAAGACCGTCGTGGTCGCCAACCTCCCTCTCCCAGCGTGCGCCATAGCGGATCGAGGCATGGTTGGTTACGTCTCCTCCACGAAAAAGTTCTATGTCTGTGAGAGAGTTGTGCAAGGACGGACAACCGTATCGCAATGGCAGGAGATCGGGCTTCAGGGGCTCGCCGGCCAAGACGGGAAGGACGGTGTGAACATCCTCGTTGTCAGGGAGGAGTTCCCGGCCAACGCGGAATGCCCTTCCGGGGGTAAACGCTTGTCTGCCGTCCCTGATTTGAACCGAAACCAAGTTCCCGACGCGAATGAGCGGACCGCGGGAACTTCAATCACAGCGTGTAACGTTGTCAACCAATTGGTCCGGACCGTGCCAATCCCGGCAGGGTCGTCAGATTGCGCGGCAGGCGGGGTCAGGGTCCTTGCCGGCAGCGACCTGAATGGCAACGGCTCACTCGACGAAAGTAACCCGGCTGAAAAGGCATCGATTCAGTCATCCGTTGTTTGCAACGGTGTTGCCGGCAGAGACGGAACTGACGGAATCGCGGGCAGAGATGGCAAAGACGGCAAGGATGGTAACGACGGTAAGGATGGTAACGACGGCAGAGATGGCAAAGACGGCAAGGACGGAGTTACAACCACTCTGCCAATGGCATCTTCAGTTACAACGCTCCAGTCAGACTCGGTCACGTATTCTTGTAGATTCGGGAATTGGGGTGGTAACGGCCAATTTTCGCCCTGGATTCTTGCGATGGGACCGGATTCCAACCGTAACGGGACTCTTGACCCGGACGAACAGCCAGGCGCGCAGTTCACGCTGTTTTGCTCGGGCGCGACATACCCAATCAGTTTCCGGGACGTTTATCCTACCGCAGCCCAATTCGTTACAACAGCCGCAGTGACGGGCAATCCCGTTGGCGGCTCTCCCCAGTCGCAAGCGGTGGAAATCAAGATCACGAAGGGTTCTGATCCCGTCCAACTCGCGGACGTCTTGATTCTCCGTACCAGGGGTGGAATGACTGAGAACTTGGGCGTTGGTCTGCCACAGGATCTCTCAGCGGCGGAATTTACATTCCGTGACTCTGTTTCCGTCAATGGTACTTACTCGTACGAGGTTGTTCTCCGGACTCCAGCCGCACGCATCCAACGCGAGGCGTCTGTAACGGTTTCTTCGATCCCTTCCAACACTTCTCAGGGACTCGTCCCACCGCCACCCTCGTGTCCTACGCCACCCGAACGCGGTAATTCGGCGGTAGTTGAATGTCCAGTCAACTCCGCAAGATGTCCGGGCCTGGTTTGGGGCACAGGTCCATATACAGACGACTCCGATCCGTGCAAAGCCGCAGTTCATGCGGGAGTGATTAAAAATACCGAAAGTGGCACTGTCGTGGTGACCCCTGCCATCGGTCAAGCAAGATACGACGGGTCTTTCTCAAACGAAGTCAACACAATGAGTTGGGGTACATGGGGGGGAAGTTTCGTTCCAAGCAAGTCCTCTTGCGCGCAAACCAATCTGGCCTCGTCATCGCTTCTCGTTGACAGTTCTAGTGAAATCAAGGCTGGCGGCATTTCCTTGACTGCTGCACTGGAACTGCCGGCCGTTTCCGCTGAAAATGGAACATACTCGATCCTGCACGTTTTCAAGAACGGTCAGAGAACATTGTCGAAGGAAAATGGCGATGCGATGCCGGAAATCAAACGGTCATTGGAAGCCGGGGAGTCATTTTGTGCCTTGGTCACAGCCCCATCGACGACGCCTGTCGTCCTTGCTTCTGGTTTCTACGGATCCCCGATCGATGTGCGCTATAACATTCCGAACGACCGGAGTGGCGGCAGCACCGGGATATTTTTTACCTTGGGGCAGCCAACTCCGAACTCCGTGGGATCGATACTTTGTTTCAATGGCGCCCGTGGTACAGAGAACTCGCAGAATGCGACGGTCGGGGATTTCAGGAGTGCGTTTGGGGAATCTGTGAGAATTTGCGGAGCATCTTACGCCGATGGGGCGGTTCAGCCGCCAGCTAAGTATCCAGATTAAAGGCCGTTGCGCCTGCATGCAATTAGAATTTATGAATCGACCAGTGATCATGGTCCTGGCTACCATACGACCGGTACTACGAAAGTCCATGTAAAAGGCAAGGGGCGAGTCATACTTTCGCTCACTTCGTACGAGCCAACGAACTGGGTAATCGACAGCGAGCCGACGGTCACCGTGGAGTGGATTATTGCGCACGGCTATCATGTCCAGACGATTTCGGGACCTGGAGTCACTCCTGCTACCATGACCTCCATTGACTGCTATCGTGGATGTCAATACGAGTATAATAATCCAAGCGCTGATGCGAAAAATGTCCTGAACAATCTGAGCGAAACATCGAACCAGTACCAATATACCGGGACGGAGTTCACTATCGTGAACGAATAGCGACTCAACTTCATCATGCTGTGAATCATCGCATTGCCGTGGAAGGAATTCAGTTCATATCATGCCAAGTTCCTCGAGGAATTTGGCATGATATTGTCCTGGCCCGGCGATATCGGCCGGGCGGTGGCTGTCGGGAAGGGAATGCCGGGTGTTTGTAACAGCGTGCCCAGGTTCACTTGTTGATCAGCGCGGCCAGGCGGAGCCACGCCTGCGAGCCTGTGCCGACGTAAAAGTGCGGATTGCGGTAGTCAATGAGTCCGTTGATGGGGCCAACGGCAGGAAACTCCAGCTTTTCGTTGTCTGCCACTTCAGGAATCGCGGAAGAGTGCAGTGACCGGTTGGCGGTCTGGTAAAAATTGATCCATTTGTCGGTGGCGGCGCGGATGGCGCGCAGCCCGCTGGTGCCGAAGTCTCTCGGGGACTCATTGCAACTGTTGCCTGCGGTGCTGAAGAATTGCAGGACTCCGGTGGCCGGTGTGCATGTCACGGCGCTGATCGGGTCGAGGGTCATCAACACGTTGATGCGCCGTGCGGCCCCGACAGCCGGCGCGACTTTCATGGCAGACCATCCGCCATACGAATGGCCGGTCAGATAAACCTCAGTGGCCTCTCGCGCCATTGACGCGAGAAGCGTCTCGATGGCCGCGAGTTTTCCCCTGTTGGCCGGGACATTTCCAGCCTTGGATTCATCGGCGCTGGTGAAGTACTGGAAATCATCACGGAGAGGGGTGCCGTTGGGCAAGCAGGAAACAAAATAAGTCGGCTTGACCGGCATTCTGGCATCGAGATCCTTCAATAGTTTCCCGAATTCAGCGTAGTCCGGAGTCAACGCCCGCGCGCGCAAGGCCGTCATCGTCGGAAACCGGTCGCAAGTTCCCCTGCCGCCCATCAGCGCGACGAAAATCTTTCGTGTCGCCGGTGGGGTTACGGTCTCGCCGACAGGCGACTGTGACGCATTTCCATCCTGGCTGCGGCGGCCAAAGGACCTTTTTAGCAGCGTCACGAAATTCTTGATTTTCTTTAAACAGGCCATGCCCGCCGCTCCTTGCTGGTCAAATCAGCCTTTGGTGTTTCCGTGGCCGAACTGCTGCCATCACTCTTTCCACAGGCGGAAGTCATCGCAACGAAAACCGGGAGAATCAGGATGTTCGTGAACCGCATCATGTCGCGCCTCGATAAGTTTTGTGTGATTATGTTTTCAACTGGCTGTTTCGCAGTCAATGTAAAAAAAAATACGTTTTCGTACATGACCACGGAGAGTGTCCATGGCGAGCCGCAAATCAGGTCAATTGTTGTCTGACCAGAGCCAGAAATTGTTGGCGGTACTGAAAAAACGTTTTGACGCGAACCCGAAGAGGCACAAGGGAGTGGACTGGAAGAGGGTTGAGGCAGCTCTTTTGGCTCAACCGGCGGCATTGCTTGTCTTGCACAAGATGGAGCAAACAGGCGGGGAGCCGGATGTTGTCGCGTTCGGGAAGAAAGCGCGCGAGATTGTTTTTGTGGATTGCGCGAAAGAGAGCCCCAAGGGTCGTCGCAGCATTTGCTACGACCGCGAAAGTCTTGAGTCCCGAAAAGAACACAAGCCGAAGAGCGATGCCGGGACGATGGCCTCAGAAATAGGGATCGATATCTTGACGGAACACGAGTACCGGGATTTGCAGGATTTCGGCGAGTTTGACCTGACGACCTCAAGTTGGATCCAGACGCCTTCCGCAATCCGGGATCTCGGGGGCGCGCTCTTTTGTGATCGCCGCTACGGCCATGTTTTTGTGTACCACAACGGCGCGTCGTCTTATTACGCCGCGCGGGGATTTCGGGGCATTTTAAGAATCGCGGGATGACTGGCGGATCAGGCTCTCTTGCGCCACTGTCGCGACAAGGGTGCCGTCGCGCGTGAAGACCTGCCCGCGGTTGAATCCCCGGGCGCCGGCAGCCGAGGGGCTGTCCTTCGCGTAAAGCATCCAGCCATCAAGGCGTACGGGCCGGTGGAACCATATGGAATGATCGAGGCTCGCCACTTGAATCCCGGGCTTGAAAAAGGTGACGCCGTGCGGGAGTCCCGCCGTGGAGGCGAGGCCAAAGTCCGAGGCATAGGCCAGCACGGCCTGTTGAATGGCCGGATCATCCCCGGCGATTTTGCCTTTGGTCCGGAACCAGCTGTATTTGATGGCGGGTTTTGGATCCGGCTGCAGGTAATCGACCGGATCCACGACGCGGATCTCGATCGGACGCTCGGCCGTCAAGTTTTCGCGCATCGCGGGCGGAATCTTCGCCTGGATCTCGCGGATCCTCTCCAGTTCGCTCTTGAGTCCCTCCGGTCCCGGGACATCAGGCATCTTGACCTGGTGCGAGTAGCCGGTTTCATCCCGCTGGAACGAGGCGATCATCGTGAAGATCGCCACGCCGCCTTGCTTGGCGACCACGCGCCGGGTTGTGAAACTGTGGCCGCTGCGGATCGGGTCGACTTCATAAAAAATCGGCTGGTCGGTCTTCCCGAGTCGCATGAAGTAGCCGTGGAGTGAGTGGCAGAAACGTCCCGACTCAACTGTTTTGTAAGCTGCCATCAGTGACTGCGCCAGGACATGTCCGCCGAACAACTGGCGGAACCCGAGATCCTGGCTGAGACCCCGGAACGTGTTGGCCTCGATTTCCTCGACGTCCAGGATCTCGACGAGTTTTTTCAGCAGATCTGACATGTGTCACTCCTCTGGTGACATGATACCCGCGGCAATGTCCGGACGGAATGGTGTGGCATTTTCCTCACCCGTGACGGCGGGTTGAATCGGGGGCTGCTCCTGTGCGATCCGGGAAGGATGAAAAGGCTCTGGTCGCAAGTTGCCGTAAATGCGCATGTTTTTTGCTGGCTTGTCCTGCTGGTGTCTTTGGTGTTTTCACGTTCAATAGAGGCAGCACACAGGAGGAGAAAGCATGAGCTATCTACGAACGCTTGTGGCAACTGGCGCGGTGGGATTGCTGTGTTCCGGGTGCGGGGTGGATTCATCGCGTGTCGGGGTGACGGAATCTGCCGCGCTGAAGGAACTCGACCCTGGGGAATTGTCTGGCAGGGAAGTTGACGTCGCGGTCCCGAAGGAACTCGACCTGAGGGAAACGGTGATCGTCCGCGTGCCGTTTGATGAGCGAGGTCAGGCCCAGGCAGAACAGGCCGAGATGCGAGTCCTTGGCCAGTCCAGCAGTGAATTCGTCATCCAGGACTTCAAGACGGCAGAGCAGGCCTGGAAACAGGCCAAGGCGCCACCGCGCATGGTGCAGCAACAGCAGCGTCAAGCGAAAGTGGAGAATGTCGCCGAAACGGTCCAGCCCCCCGGTTATTACACCTGGAACCGGGGATTTCCTCCGGCGTATTACAACGGTGGTTACCGCTGGGGTTATGGCCTTCCCGGATTCTATTTTGGATGGAACGCTGGACGCGGCGGGTACAGTTTTGGTTACGGACCCGGGTACGGATGGGGTTACGGTCCTGGGTTCGGTTACGCCGGTGGTTACGGTGGATGGTATGGTCATCCGATTGGATACGGCGCGACATATCCCGGTTGGTACCGTCCTGGATTTGGCTACTATTATTATCCGCGCCATCTCGGCGCATGGCATCGCCACTAGCGACATGAAATCAAGCGAGGGAGGAGCCAGCCTCAGTGGCTCCCCCAAAATGGCTCGTCCGGCACCGGCGCTGATGTCGCGTCCACGATAAATCCCCTGGTGATTCCATTTTGAGTGATCTTGGCTGGCATATCCCCGTTGTCGACGGGAGATTGCGTCCTGTGCCAGCGGTTCCATATGTGGTGATGGAGCAGCTCGGGATCGTAAAACTCAATGTAAAAGTGCGGCTCAGACGCCCCCGCCCATTTCCTGGCCCACAAAGGCCTCACGAAAAAGAAGATCGAAGGCACAAACCGTCCCGTCAGCGGACCGCCAACCAGGTGCTCCGGCACCCGCAACGATACCCGCCACGAATCCATGAGGCCCTGGTCGGCAAGTCCGCCGACCTCCAGCAGCGCCGCGACGAATGTCGCGCAATTCGCGCCTTCCTTGTAGCGCGGTCGCAGCGACAACCCGTAGTTGTCGGGAATTCCGAGAGCCCCGTATTCCTCGATGAAGGCTGCCATGCGGCGGCAGGCCCGTGTCGAGACGTCAAAATGGATGAACACGGCGGATCCGGAATCCATGTTTGCCTGCACCCGCTCGATAGTGGTCGCGCGTCCCTCGAAGTGGCCACTCAGGATGGTGAACATCACACCAAGGCCGTATCCGCGTCGCCGCGTCAGGTACTCGCCATCGCTCAACCGCAGGCCATTGATGCCGTCGAAAATATCGATTCCGGCCTCTCCCCCCCCGGCCGCCTCGCATCTGAGATGAAAAGCGGCGTGTCCCAAAGGATAAATATTGCCAGTGTTGAAGTTGCGATTGGTGGACATGGCGAGCCGGCGCGGCGAGGAATAGTCATTCCCGCGCGGTGTC
>RGVZ01000183.1 GCA_010029825.1 bacterium
GGTACTTCGGTGCTTACTTCAGCAGCTGCCGCCATGCCGGTCCGCAGCCCGGACGGTCACTCACCTCTGCTAGTCCGTGTAGCACGCGCCATATACGCGGCCCCCACCAGTGCTTATCGTTGGCGCCCCCGCCAGCCATTCCTTTCACACTCTGCGAGCGCCAGGTAAAATTGACCCCCGTGCCTAACACAGGCGGCCCCTTAGCGTGAATAAGAAGATTTGCCCTCCCAATGGAATTATCTACGCCACCGCTCCAGACGCTACGCTTGCCTCGCGGCCTCTGGGCTGATCTGGAAGCAACAGTTATTCAACAGGACCGCCAGTTCTTGACCGAGGTGGCCCGCACTCTTGGTTTGCCCGTTGCCGAGGTGCTACGACGCTGTCTGGGCACCGGCGCCCCCCAGTCTGTTCCAATCCTAGTCGGTGATGTCGAGAGTCCCGGTCGTTGTCCCTGGTGGCAGCAGTATGGCGACGGTCTGTGGCGCCGCTGCTGCCGAAGTCGCCTGAGCCCCACACTACCGTGCGCAGTTCACGAACGCTCTGTTCCCTGTCCACTCACACGCCTAGATAGCGACCCCGTCATTTGTGCTCTTCCGCGTCTCCAGCCCGCCCGCTTCGGAGACCGACTTCTCTGGTATGATCCCGCCAACGTGGCCCCCACCTACAACGAGGATGGCACGGTGGCGGATGGACGAGTGCGAGCCATCTCCTTCCGTGGACGCCCCGTACTTACATGGTTTCCATTATCAGGTTCCGCGTGTTAAAGAAAGTTCCCCATCAGAATAGGCAATGGCTGACGACGAGCAGCAGCAGCAGTCGCCGGCTCAGAGTTCGATTGATGATAATGAAGATGTAGACATGGGTATGGAATCAGAGCCAGAGCAGCAGATGCGTGGGGCCACCACCACTAGACAGCCACCGCCGCCTCCACTAGAAATACCCTCGGTGACCCCACCATCATGGGAAGAACGCTGTACTGCCCCACCGCCTCCCAGCATAATTCGCCCGCTAATCCCCCCACGCGAAGGGATGGAGTACTGGTGGGCCCGCGACCGTACGCTTACGGAATGGCATTCTGAGATTGATGAATTTGAAGCCGCTGAGCCTCCCCCCATCGGAGGCGACATCATTTTGCCGGGCGCTGCCTCTCTCCATCCCGCCGGCTACGCCACCAGCGTCCGTGCGCTTCTCTGGGACCTCCAGCACCAGCGCTGGCTGGCCCGTAAATTCCTCCGCTGCATCCAGCAGCGTATCTGGTCCCGTCGTGTTCAGTGTGATGTGGACCTAATTGAAAACACCCCCGTCCCCGATCGCGACGCCGTGCTTCTGACCGACACGCGCAATCGTGCCATTTACCGATTCCACCGCCGCGACATCTTCAACAATCTGCTATCAAATATCACCGCGTCCGATGAGTTCCTGCCGACTCCGCGCACTCCGACGAACCCCTGGACGAACCAACCGCTCACTCTCGCCCAGACCATCGCGCTCTGTCAGCGTCTCACGGCCGATTACGCTGCGCGTGGAGCCTGCCCGCCGGTGCTGTTTGCCGCTTTCTGTGCCTCCGGCTATAACACCCGCCGTTATGAATCCGAGAATCCATCACTCCTCAGTCAACATGCAATTCAATCCTACTTCCGCGATATTCACGATGATAATCGCGAGACCTTCTGTGAAACGCTCTTCCAGATGCTTGCCGATGCCGGTGTGAATTACTCCATGACGGCGATTCGCCGCTGGTCCCGACAGTCGCCCCTGACACCGGCGCACCGAGAGTGGCTGGCAATGGCCCGCGACTACACTCTGTGGGTCAATCTTCACCTTCAGCCCCGCCGCTCCTGGCACGATGAGTCCGCCATCTATTGCGAGGTGCGACAGCTCTATGAGCGTACACCGATGCGGGAGTCCGATACTGCCGGACCGCGCCTGCGCGCCCTCCGTACACCTGCGATGCCCGGTATGCCACCCGTGCTCATGCGCGCACCGGCGGTCATGGGAGAGCCGGTTGTAATCCCGTTTCGTCCTCCTGCTGCGTCGGCGCTATCGCTGCTGTTCCCGGCACTGCCGATGATAGATATCTCCGGTGGCAACGGCGCAATGAGCAGCGATGAGGCGATTGCGCTGATTCACCAGGCTCTGTTCCGAATGTAGAGGAGATGCGACAGCAGCAGCAGCAGCCACGAACACCGGCCACCGACGCAGATGAGATTATTCCAAATGTCTGGATCGGTCGCTGGGAAGTCGCACTCAATCCCGAGTGGCTCGCGGCCCACCGGATTCAGAGCGTGTTTAACTGTACCAAGACGGCACCGTTTCATCCATCGGTCCCCAATCAGTTCCGTGTGCCCGTGGATGATAACCTCCAGCCCGCCGAAATCAAAAACATGGAGATCTGGGCGCCCGAAATCGCCTTCAAGATTCTCCGTGAATTCAACGCGGGTCGCGCAATTCTAATACACTGCCACGCGGGAATGCAGCGCTCTACCGCCGCCACCGCCTTTTTCCTGATGGTGCTGACAGGCCGCCCCCTGATTCAGGTCATGTATCTCATACAGAGTCGCCGACCGGTCGCCTTCAGACCCACTCCAAACTTTGCTCCGGCGATGCGGGCCTTTGAGGAACAGGTGCGCACACTGATTCTCCCACGGGCGGCTCCGCAGAGGCTGCTCTGAGAGAAGTGGAACGGCTGTAGAGTCATTTTAAATAAGGTTATAAAATCAGAGTTCCTATATCTACGCAAAAATAAGCTGGAAATCTACAGTACCATACAATACCGTAGCTTTCCAAATTTAAGACCTGTCGGTTTCTTCCAGAAACCGACAAATTCATATGGGAAAGCTACGTTAACGTACAATTCCAGGCGGTGAAACCGCCTGGTCTTAATTTTGGAATTGTACGGTACCAAAATTGAGGCATACGGTGAAACCGCCTAGTATTGTACGTTAACGACGCTCACTCGTAAGTTTCGTGCGCATATCGCGCGTGCCGTCAGCTTTTACGAACTGCGCTGTCTTAAACCTCTTATCTTTTGTCCCATCATTCTTGGTCGGGATTTTCAGATCCGTTGTACGTCGGGTGCTTGAACCGACTGTAATCTTAGTGGCGGGCATTAATTGTCTCTTGCAACTGTAAATTGGAGTATATGTTTGTCTTGATGAACACATCAACATGCGGGGGGGTGTGTCGTCAAGTTTGGGGGTCCTGCTAGCTGGTTACTTCTGCAGAGGCTGCTCTGAGTAGCGGATCGGCCGTGCTGCTACCCCCACCCCCACTGGTCGGCCGCGCTAGGTCCATAAACAGCTCTCGGCAGTAGCCGGTGCCGGTTTCGCCCAGATAGCCCCGTGGATTGACACCGACCTGGATGTCTCCTCCCATTATCCGTGTAGTTCCCACATGTGTGTGTCCGGCTATCCAGCCACGTACAGGCGGGCGTATCAGGTCATCGCACTCAGAGGCAAAGGCGCTGTTTAGCGGAGAATCGGCGTAGCGGGCCGCGATGAGCTCATAGGAGGGCAGGTGATGCGTCACCACCACCACCGGCTGCTCCTCTTCGGCACAGACTGCGAGCGCCTCCTGTAACCAGGCTCGGTCGCGGCGGTGCCACGCGGTGGTGTCCGCAGGAGTCGCGGGTTTATCTGGAGATACCGCAATCAGCCGATAGTCGTTGATGGTCGCAGCCTCACTGCTTTCGGCAACCTCACTCCACAGCGTACAGCCCAGAAACGCCCAGCCGTGAATATCTACCCGCTGACGCTCCAGAAAATGTACATTCGCCCCCGCTGCCTGCGCCGCCATCGCACAGCCCTCCAGGCGCTCTTCGGCGGTCTGAATTTCTCCAGCGGGCTTGTACCGCCATCGCCGCGCATCGCAGCTGTTGTAGAGTTCGTGATTCCCGGCCACCACAACGACATGGTCCCAGGAGCGCGCGGCCCAGCGTAGCATCTCCAGATAGCCCGGTCGGTCTGGTCGTCCCACGTCGCCGGCCAAGACCAACACCGGTGCGACTGGCCGTAGCAGCGCTCCGAACGCAACGGGTCCGCTCATTTCAAGATGGAGGTCCGACGCATACTGTATTCGCATTCTACTGAGGCGTGCTAACATCTCCCTCCCCCCTCTCTTACCAAAAGTCGCCCCTGTCAGCTTTAGCCAAGCCGATGCCCAGTTCCTGAGAATGGAATAAAGCCCGTTGGATGAGGACCGAACCGTCGGCCTGTTGCTGGCGGCGGCGGTGGCATAGCAGTTGGAGCAGGCTCAATCGCCGGTGGAACAAGCAGCTCTGGTGATGGTTCCTGCGGTCGCAGCACCGGCGTATTGAGTGCCGGCTCCAGCTCCAGCGTGACATCCAGGTTCAGAATACAGGCAGCGCCTACCTCCTGTCCCTCCACGTCGGCCACCCGCAATACGTCAAACGCCCCGAGCGCCAACGGCAGCTCCGCCCCCGCGTTCAGACAGGCCCAGCTCGGTCCGCCTCCCGCGCCCGACACGTTCAGACAGGCCCAGCTCGGCCCACCGCCCGCCCCCGACAACGCCTCCGCGAGCACAGCCACCGGATCGCCAGGCAGCTCCCCCAGCGTTGCGATGGACCGCGGCCGCAGCGTCACCGAGCCAGCATCCGGCAGCGCCACCACCGCCATTCGCAGCCAGTGCTCCTCATCCGGCGCGCCGAGCTGTAGCCACATCCAGAGCGGTACCAGTAGTCCCTCTTCCCCCACCTCATCCGCACTACCGAACTCTGCCGGTCGCAGACGCCCCACCACGACGCCGCTGCTGGTCGGATCTCCCAGCCGAACAAAGAGAGGTCGCCCGCTGCCGTCGTGCGCCGCGCTGTAGAGCTCCTGCCATCGCGCCGCCGGCACGGTAATCTGGTCCGATGCGTGGAGCTCGTGCGTGGCCCCGTCATAGGGGCGGCACTGTATAAAGAATTCGTTCGCTGCCATTTTCTTGCTATGATTACAGCAGCCGAAGGCACGCCGCGGGTCAACTTTAGCAACGCCAATTAGGGGGCATGCCGAACGCTGCCGCTGCCGCTGCCAAGACACTCAAACGCCGGATGCGACACCGTTGCCGCTGTGCTGGGTGCCACCGACTCGCCGAGCGTGGAACCGTATTCTGTCGCACCCATCGCGACCACTGTCGGGCCTCTCCGCTCAGCGGCGACGAGCCGCCCTACAATCCTGACCGCTACAACGCCAATCCGCTGGTGCGTGAGACCCACAACTGCTGGGCCTACGGCATGGATGTGGTGGACCCCGCTCAGCTCACGCAGTGTCTGGATGGCAATGGCGCGACCAAAAAAGACTGTCAGCTTCTGTATCACCAGCCCGGTGGAACCAAGGGTCTCGCGACCCGTCTCCGCGGGGCCGAGGGGCGGCAGTGTGCGGTCGTGGCGGACCTGATGCGCGCGGATGTGGCGGATATCACGCCGACTACTTTCGCAGCACGCTGCCCCCGTGGCTCCAGCAAAATCGCCCTGGTCGTCCATCCCGGTGAGGATTACCATTTCTACCGGCAGGACGCAGATGGTTGGTGGTCGCACAAAGACGGTGCGAACCGTGTCAAGCGCTATGATGCAGAGGGGATGCCGATCTGGGATCCGCGCACAGCGGCGCGCGACTACCGTCCCCGCGGCTCTTTTTTGAACTACCGCGACTTTTGCGGTTATTACTGCGCTCCGCGGCGGCGGACGCTCAAGCTCGCACGGGAGCGGTAGGCGCAGGCGCCGCCGCCATCCGATTGCCCGGATCCAGCACCGCCAACGCCCTCCGTGCGCTCCAACGCCGTCGTGGATCAAACTCTGTTAGACCCCCGATGACCGCCCGCACCCGCTCCCGATACCGCTGCCAGAGCGCCGTCTCCCGTATCCCACCAAATCGCAATAGGTCGTTCCACTGGAACCACATACAGAGGCCGATGCGCCACGAATCAAACAGCGGTCCGTAGGCCCGCGCGAATCCACCAAAATCCCCCGCCGCCACGTAGCGGTCGCGGCTCATAAATGCGTGGAGAGATGCCAGCGCCGAAGGCCGCGCCGGATACTGTGCCTCCAGCCGCCCGTACTCTTCGTTGACCGCCGCCAGCTGCGCCACACCATGCCGCACCGACACACCCCCGAGCGCCATCCGCCACGCATGGACCTCCGGAGCCTGCCAGATATATTTAGGACGGAAGGTGCGCCCCAGATTCGCATCTTCCCATGTCCGCACGCCCGCCGGCCGGAATGCCAGACCGAAATCAATGTAGCGCGCCACGCCCCGCTCATCCACCAAAATGTTCCCCTCATGAATGTCGTTGTGGACGTAGCCGGCATCCTGATAAAGCACCATTCCCTCCAACAGATGAACGAATATCCGCACGAAGTTCGCCGCCATCCGCGCGGGGTCCGCTGCGCCCCACTGGACAATCTGCTGGCCCGCCGCGGGCAGCACGAGCATCTCCATCGATCGCCGTTTCTCCTCGGTTGCCTCTGTCAGCACGCGGCAGCGACTGGCATCGGGATCGGCCAGCGGCATCTCGGGGCGGCAGCCCACCGTCGGCAGTGCAAAATAGGCGGAGGCCATCGGAAGCGCCATGACGCGCCGCCCCGCCGCCAGTTCGTCGCCGATATCCTCCACGGTCACCTTGCCAACCGCGGGCCGTCCGCCGATGTCGCGAAACACCCGCCCGCCGGCGCAGCGCGGAGCCGGTTCAAATGTACATCCGTAGACCCCCTGACCGAGCAGGCGACCACCGACCTGCGATTCAGCGCCAGCCATCCCTCTAACAGCTGTTGCGATTGGGCGCAGCCTTCTATTTCGCACTAGCACTCAGAGCAAATGGAGCTTCACCATATTCTGTTGGGCGTTGTTGGATTCATCCTATTTCTTTTTTTCGGACTTGATATAATGGGAAAGGCAATACAAGGAACGGCAAATGTGCTGATAATGGGTTTCTCAAAACAGGCAGGATTTATGGAACCTCCTCGAGTATTGGAGCCACACGTTGTGAAAGAGCTGCTAGAGCGGAAGACTGGTGAGCCAGAAAGCACCTCCCACGACAGAGGATGAGCGGCAGTGGATGGGCCACGCTCTTGGCGGTCGCCGTAGTGGCGGCCATCGTGTTTTACGGCTCTGGGCTCGCCACCAAGACGCATGAAGGGTTCGCCGTGGCTCCCCGTGGCGATACGGGAGAGCCAGCCAACTGGCAACGCGACCTCCGCTACGCGGCAACGGCCACGGACATACAGGGGGTCGGCGTGGCTGCGGACTTCTGTCGTGCCGTGGCGCGACGGGGCGAACCGGACTCTCTGTGTCTAGCCTGCGATGTCGGCAGCGCCCCCGCGATGGCCTACCGCAGCCGCTCTGTGCGCGAAGGATTCCGATTCAGTCGCGACGACTACTGGCGACGCAACCCGACAACCGGTCGGATGGACTACTGCCGCGTGCTGCGCGACCCGACCACGGGCGAGCACTATCCGGTCTGCGCGGTGGCCGGTCCCACGGGGTTTGCGGCGCAGGAGGAGCGCGACGTGTCTCCCCCACCGGCGATTCGACAGCTGTTAGAGGCATACGAGGGCGTGCGGGTCTGGTGGCGCTGGTTTGATGATGCAGAGGATTCGGCGGGCAACGTGGTGGCTGCGCCCCACGGGCGCCCCGAGCTTCCTGCAGCCGTGGGAGAGGGTCGGCAGGTGAGTCGTGGACTACAGTTAAATCGCGCAGCGACGGCTACGGGGCCGCCACGCGACTATCTCCGCTGGGGCGAGCCGGGCAGCACCGAGCTCGCACTGGAGGGTGCCGTTCCACCGCGACAGATTCGTGCCATCGCGTTCTGGATATGGTGGGATGCGTTTGAGGCGGGGGCGCGGGTGATGGAATGTGCCACGCGCACAGCGGAG
This sequence comes from bacterium, assembly GCA_010029825.1. Lineage (GTDB taxonomy): Bacteria > Bdellovibrionota_B > Oligoflexia > Oligoflexales > RGVZ01 > RGVZ01. Next base: position 7,871 of record RGVZ01000183.1, read on the forward strand.
GGGCACGGCCAGCCTCGCGACTTGATGTGGATCGGTATTGAAGGTGGTGG
>RGVZ01000184.1 GCA_010029825.1 bacterium
TCGTGCGCTTCCTTGTCGATCCCGGCGGCGTTGCAACGCAGACAGGTCGTCTTTTCGCAAGTGATGCACACGCCGGTGCGCGAGGAGACGAAGCCGACGCAGTCCTCCGCGGCGCAGGGCCGGTGGAAGTTTTCGCCGCCGCCGTTGCGCACCGCCTCCGGATCGACTTCCGCGGCGCGAAAGGTCGGATCGAGATGCTGCATCATCATGTTTCTCTCGGCGTTCACCATGTCGGTGTGCGTTTGGCGCGCGTTCGCCAAACGACGCGTGGCAGCGTACAGCGCGGCCTGCGCCTCCTTCACCTCCTTAATGGTGGCCTGCACCTGGCGGTGCATCTCCACCAACGGCACCGTGGCCGGAAAGTTGCACCTTTCGCGCTGCTCCAGAACGTTGCGCATGTGCGCGTCAAAGTCCTTGTGGAAGCGCTTGGGAAGGGTGCGGAAGATGAAGGGTCGCGACCACGCCACGCGGCAGTGCATGCACTTGGGGTCGTCGAAGCATTGCAGCAGATACGTCTCGACGCACTTGCTGCACTGCTTGGGCGCCTCCGGGTCGTGACCGCACTGGAAACACACGACAGGACGCCGCTGACTCGGGTGGAAGGCCTCGATGCAGATCGAGCACGTGTTGTCGGCCATGTGTTTAAATCTGTTCAAGAAGCATACGAAGCGCAAGAGCGAAATGTCAGCACCAAAAGGGTGATAAGGCGATAATGGTGCAATGCGAACGAGTGATGACTGTGTCTTGCGACGCCAAGAGCATCACTTTTGGAAATCGATGTATCGTGTCACGTATGTCACGTGGATGTCACGTGGATGTCACATATGTCACGTGACCGTTACCATGTCACATCTTGTGTGACGATGTCACGTGACGCAGCGCCCGTCATGACCGGTGCTCTGTCAGCCGGCCGGTGTTACCATGAAGCATCACTTTTGCGCATCGATGCATTCCGTCACGCATGTCCCGCATGTCACACAAAGAAACGGTCAACGGACTTTGAAACGGTTAACGAACCTCGACACGGTCAACGGACTTTGAAACGGTTAACGGACTTTGAAACGGTCAACGAACCTCGAAACGGTCAACGGGATAGCGGCACGCACGGTGTGTCCGTTCCGTGACGTCCGTGACAGGCGTGACGCAATGCATCGATGATCGAAAGTGATGCGCAAGTGCATGCTACCTTCCACCAGAGCGCGTGTCGTGCACATGTCGTGCACACAGTCGTCGTGACGTGACACGATGGGTCGAACATGTGACATACGTGACGGAATGCATCGATGCCCAAAAGTGAGGAGCGCAGCACTAGCAAGAGGTGTCATACAGTTCACACACTGCACACCGACACCAGTGGCACACCTCTTGTGACTTCGAAGGCATGAAACGCAGCGTGACACCGAATGCGATGAAATGCACCGATGCCCAAAAGTGATGCTGTTTGTCGTTCACCGACTACCCAAGAATGCGATGAACGCAAGCAAGAGTCGTGTCTAACGATGATGATGCATGTGGTGAATTCGTGACAGATCTTTTTCCTTCCAAAACCATCATCATCATGAGCATCATGACCGCCGTTGTCGAGAATGCCGAGACGCGTCACTTCCCCTGGGCCGCGCTGGAACGCTCGATCAAGCGCGCCATCAAGAAGCAACTGGACGAGGGGGTGATTGCCTTCTTGCACGTCATTGCGGAGGAGCATCGACTGGATGTTTCGACGCTGACGGCCATGTGGGAGGCATTCCAGACCGAGCCTACTCCCGCCGCAACCGCTTCTCGCGCGCCGCGTCGAAGGCAGACGATTGCGCCAACGGCAGCAGCGACAAGCACGACGGAAACGACGACCACGACAGCGACGGCAACGGCAACGACGGCCAAGAAGAAGCGGCGCATGTCCGCCTACAATTTCTTCTGCAAGACGGAGCGCCAGGCGGTGCTGCAAAAGTATCCAGAGACAACGAGCAAGGAGGTCGTCAAGCGCCTCGCCAGCGAGTGGAAGGGATTGTCCAACACGGAAAAGGCGGTGTGGAAGGACCGGCTCGAGGAGCACCTGAACGCAACAGAGGAGGGGGCGGAGGAGGAGGCATCCACGATGCCTTCCGTCACGGAGTCTGTCATTGACGCTCCCGCGCCGGCATCACCCGTCGTGTCGTCGCCAGTGCGTCGTCATCCGAACACGCCCGAGTCGCCTCCCTTCCACGCGCCGACACCGACCAAGGACGCGACGCCCAAGGAAACGACGCCCGTTGCGCCCGGTTGGGACTCGTGGGTGGCAGCAGAACGTGCCGAGCCGTATTCGCCCACGCGCCCCAACATTCTGACAGAGGAGTTCGAGGCGCGAGAGGAGGAAGAGGAAGAGGAGGTCGACCTGCGTGAGGGCCTCCGTCGCAAGTTGGAGGGAAAGACAGAGGGGCAGTTGCGCAAGGTGTGCAGCAAGTATGGCATTCGACGTGTGGCGGCGTCGGAAACGTCCAAGCGCGACATGATTGACGCGCTGATGAACCGACTGGCGCCGATGTCGCCCTGAAGAGTAGAGATGACGCAAAGAGATATAGATAAAATGAGATAGATGAGATAGAGAAAAGGAATAAAGACGAATGACCACACCCAAACGCATGAAACGAATGTTGAATATTCCCTTTTATTTTCTTCTTTCGCGTTGACGGCTGATGGCGGATTGATGAAAAATGACGTGAGGACGCATCATCTCACCATCATCTCATTACGTAACACACACAAGACGTTTCGTCGTTGGAAACATGATCCGTTGGTTTCACCGCGCCAACGTTCCCGAAAAAGACGCTCGCGTCATTGAGGATGCGTGGACGCGATATGACGGTGTCGAGTGCGACGTCCGCTTCACAGCCGACCACGTGCCGGTCGTCGTGCACGACGTGCTAGAGGAGGAAGATACGTGGGAGGATGTGGAAATGACGGGTGTGCAGCGATTAGTGGATGCCATGGCCAAATGGACAGCGGATCCGGCACGGAAGCGGACCATTATGATCGAGGTCAAGGCCGTTTCCTGCGTCGAGGACGAGGAGGCTTTGTGCGAGGCGTTGCAACGCTTTCCGGATCGTTTGGAGGACGTGGTCGTCGCCAGTTTTGACGAAACCTTTCTCGCGCGCTGGGAGGTGACCAGTGTCATGTATCTGACGTGCAACTGCTGAACGCGGACACCGGATATTCTCTTGCGTCCCCCACCGAATTTGACGCATATCGGTCTTTCGCTGGACGTCTTGACGCCAGAGTGGGTCAAGTCGGTGCGACGACAGTGTCCGCAATGCAAGATCATGGTCTTTACGGTCCGCGACGCGGTCGACGCCTTCTTCTGCGATCGGTGCTACGTGGACGGCGTGATTGTCGATTGATTTGCGCTAATCCCACTCCCACACGAAGCGCAGGCGCGGAGAGGTGAGCGGTAGCCACACTTGTTGTCCGTCCTCTGTTCTGCGCACGAGGATGGTGTCGGTGGGAGCGTGGTAGCGGAGGACCTTGGCCATGCCAAAGTGCGCGTCGGAGCCGCAGCAGGCGTCCACGTAGACGCCAGCCTGTGCGGTCCGCAGAAACATGCGCCAATCGAAACGACAGAAGCGGCCGCGCGGCCAGAGGTGGTGCGGATCGGTAATGAGAATCTGTTGTGTTCTGTTGTTGGCGTCGTCGATCCACGCATCCGTTTGCACGATCCACGTGTCTGCAGCGGGCTGTGCGACGATGCGTCCTTCCGTCCACATGTATTGGCGCGGCAGGTAGACGTCGACGGATGCGTTCATGAGCATAGGACGCGTGTATGACGTGTATGACGGCTTGTTCGGCGTATGTTGACGTTATGGCGCGAATGTTTGGAATCCACGAGATGCGCATATCATCATTTTTAAACGATCCCGAACGTGAATATACATCATACACCAACCGAGATTGACAGTGTGGATTTTGTCTCACGCTGTACTAACTTCTTCTCTCCTCCTCTCGATGGACTCTGGTGCGACGTGTCCTCTGTCATGTCGCGAACGCGTCAGTCACCTCTGCGTGGGGCGCCTGCTGTTCGGTTCGTTGCCGGACGACGCGCTGTGGGCGCATTTGGTAAGGGATCATCATGTTTCCCTCATTGTCAACATGGTGCCACAAGATGAACGGCACCGTGGTTTCGCGCGTCCACCGTCCCACGTGCCCGTGGTGCGTCTGCCGGTCACGGATCAATCCGTGCCGACCGACACGGAGCACTTGATCGACTCGCTACGCCTCGTCTCGTGTCATTTGCTGCATCGACGTGAGCACTGTGTCTTTGTGCATTGCAAGGGCGGACACGGTCGCTCGGCCCTCTTTAGCGGCCTGGTCTTTGCGCAACTCTTTCCATTTGTGCATCCGGAACAAGTCATTCACTTCCTCACGCTCGCACATCGTGAGCGTGTCAACATGCGCGCGCGGTATGCCGTCTTGCCGTGTCCCACGCATCCGCGTCAGCGACGGTATGTGCGTCGCTTCGTGTCGACCTGTTCCACGATCCCCGTCTTGCGGTGCTTGCTGCACAAGAAGGAAGCGGATCGGATGCGCGAGCTGTTGTTGATCGTCGTCGTGACGATATGGCATTGCGTGTGGCAGCGATGCGGACCGGCCGTGGTGCACCGGATGTGGACACCGCCGGGCGCGAAAAGATGACGAGCGGTAACGAGATAAAAGGCGATGAACGACAGAATGGAAGAAACGAAAAAGGAGTCCGTCATGAGCGACACGTCACCGCTGCTCGACCGCGTCAACCAGTTGGTGCGCACCAAGAACCGTGCGGCGCTGGTGCAGGAGTGCACGACCCGTGATGCCAGTGGCAGCGGAACCAAATTCGAACTCGCGTTGCGCATCGTGCAAATGGACGATCCACTGGCGTTTGCGTCGTGGAAAGCGACAGTGCCAGAAACGTCGCGTCCGTTTGCCGTGCGCAACATGACGCCCAAAATTCTCTACACGCCGCGACCGGTGAGCATCCTGTCGTTCGACATGCGGAAACAACTCCATATCGACGACGACTCGACCAACACGTTGCTCTGGCTGTGCGAACCGTTTCGACTCCTCTTTTACGACAGCCAAGTCATTGGCCGTCTGACCGAGGCCGACGCACTGGAGCCCTTGCAGCCCGAACACGTCGACCAGTGCCGGTGCTACAAGTTCCCCATGCACCCCATCTGTTGGACGGCGGCACTCGAGCAGGCCGCTGCCGACTCGAGCATACCGCGCCGGCCGTGGCAGGAAGTGTCCGAGCAGGACGAGGACGAAGAGGAGGAGGACACCTAAACGACAGGCGCGAAAGAAGGAAACATGCCTGTATCCGCAATATCCACAACGCTCTACGAGCGCCTCGGCGTGCCCATTTCCGCAACGACAGAGGATGTCAAGCGCGCGTATCGCAAACTCGCGGTGCAGCACCATCCCGACAAGGGAGGCGACCCCGACACCTTCCGGTCCATCACAGAGGCCTACGAAATCCTCCGCGAGGACGGACGACGGCGTCTTTACGACCAGATGGGCGACGCCGCGCTGACGCACATGGCACAGATGGACAGTGGTGGTGCGCCGTCACCGTTCATGTCACCTTTCATGTCACCATTTGCCAACATGTTTCCGACGATGCGGTCTTCGCGGCGCGTGTCCGTGTCTGTGCCCGTGCGCACGCTGTACGCCGACCAAGTCATTCGTTACCGTTTGAAGCGTCGCACCTTTGCCGCAGCGACGACGCCGTGTCCTGCGTGTCGCGGTGCGGGCGTCGTCACGCAAATGTCTGCGGTGCGCGGTGTGGTGGGGCGCATGATGATGCAGCGACGCGTTTCCTGCGAGCCGTGTCAAGGCAGCGGCGTCGACGCCGCGCGCAGTGCGCACGAGGTGCATATGGAGGTGGTCGACATTGCCGTTCCACGTGGCTGTCCGAATGGACACGTCGTCGTGTGCCCCGACAAGATGGATGCGGTGTCCGGACGACCCGGTGGTGATGTGCATTTCGTGATTCAGCATGACGTTTCCGGATGGGATACGTCTGGATGGGCCGAGGGCGTCGTTGCACCGAACGGCGACGTGTTTGTGCGCGTCACGATTACGCTGCGAGAGGCGGTGGTGGGCTTTGTGCGTCACGCGCGGCTTCCGAACGACCAAGCATGCGTTCTCGTGCCGTCACGCGACGGAAGCAGCGTGCTGGCGCAGTGGAAGCGTCCGTTGACGTCGGTTCATCGTCGCGTGAGGGGAAAGGGCATCTCATCCGATCATGACTTGGTGGTGCGCATCGACGTCATGGTGGAGGACGAAGCGTGGAACGCGCAAACGTGGCAGGAGGCGCACACGGCCTTTGTGGCGCGCTTGACCACGCTGCTCTCGCAGGAAACGTCCGACGTCGTTCTCGTTTTGGCGGATCATCCGTGGGTGATGGAGGAGGGGGACGCTTCCGAAAAGACCGAGTGCCCGGTGCAATAAGTAGTCGTGTCGTCACGGCGACGAGACTAGAAAAGTGAAAAGGGAATACGATGAATTTTCCTGTGTGCACACACACATAGGAAAAATTACATGAAGACCGCCACCAAAGCGGAAAAACAGGGCAAGGTGGAAACGGCCTACACGCGCTTCTACCGCGCCCGCCGGCTCGCGTTGCTGGCGGAGGATCCGTCCTTGTCGTTCGGCCGTCTTTCGTCTCTGATTTCGACAGAGTGGCGATCACAGCGAACCAACGCGCCGACAACGTCCGACGTGTGGGCCTTTTTGCAGCAGCCGTGCGCGTGGCCGACGGAACGATACGCGTGCAGTGCACCACCGCCCGCGCCTCTCGCCACCGGTGCAAATGCCGATCGGGAGCGGTGCTCGATCCGAATGCCCAAGGACACGGCAAACGGCTGGCGCAAGGAGGCACTGGCGCAAATGGACGAGCGTCGACGCGCCATCTGGGTGACGCCGCAGGAGATGCTTCGTGGATTCATGGCGCGACGACGAACGCCAACGGACCGTCACGCAATCATGGCGACCATGACGCCGTCTGACGACGCGACAGAGGATGCGGACGAGCCTGTGGTCGTGTCGACGCTGTCGTTGTCTGGCTCGTCGTCGACCTCCTCGGATGAGTGCTCGTCATCGGATGACGACGACGACTCGTTGGACAGCACGGACGACTCCGAGAGCGTCGCGTCGTCGTCGTCCATCTCAGCCGTGGTGGAAGAAGACGACTTGTCGGTGACGACCGCGATCGGCGATGACGAGGACGCTTTGGCGTTGGAGGACGACGTGGTAGAGGACTTGGAGCCGGACGACGGTGTCTCGGACATGGCGTGGTGATCATCGATTGTATCTATCCGTCTGCGAGGTCGAGAGACCAGTGCATGGGCCAGACGCGGGGGAAGCGCAGTCGATACTTTTTGGCGGCGACGCGGAAACTGTGGAGGTAGCTGAAGTAGATCCAGCCAACGAGGACAACGTTGGCAACCACACTCGACACGAGCCCAGGCGGGCCGTACTGGCCGTAGGAAATCATGGCGCTTCCCATCATCCAGACAAAGGCAATCATGATGTAGCCGGTAAGGGCGTTGGCGGCGGCTTGTAGCGTGTCCTGGTCTTTGGAAAAGTTAATGACGCTGTATTTGGACGACATTTCGACGCTTCCGATGCTGGCTTGGATGCTGGCCAGCAGAATGGCATTGCCAATCATCTTCCAAAAACGGTTGGCAGGATCTTTCTTGTCGTGTTTCATCGTACGAACGTATGCGCAACGTATGCAACGTATGCAACGTATAAACTCTTTGTATACACGCCCCGAGAAATCGTTTCCGGGATCGTGGTGGGGACGGAATTTATAATCGTCGGCGTGGTAGAGAAAACACGCCTGGATGATCGTTCCTTGGTCATGATGTCTGACGATGATACCGACGACTTGCACCTCTGGG